>JAEMRL010000283.1 GCA_016463385.1 Thermoleophilia bacterium | reverse complement strand
CGGTCGGTGCCCGCGTGGGCGCCCTGGTCGCTGAACGAGTCGGGGTTCGCGTTGACGATCCCCACCAGCCGGCCGCGGGAGCAGTCGAGCGTTCCGCCCGAGTGCTCCCAGAGGAGCCGGCCGGGTGTCACCCCACCGCGCGCGCGAGGCGCAGGTCGGAGCCCCCCGTCCAGCGGGCGCGCACCCCGGCGGCGCTGCGCCGCGACGGCCGCACCCGCGCGGCGATGCCGGCGGCCGCGAGAGCCTCCTCGGCGGCGGCGGCGACGCGGTCGGAGGCGTCCTGGAGGCACCAGAGGAGCATCGCGGGCCCGGAGCCGGAGATCGTGGCCCCGAGGCAGTCGTGGCCGTCCACCAGCCCGCGGATGACCTCGACCCCGGGGATCAGCGGCGCCCGGTGGGGCTCGTGGAGGTGGTCGACCAGGAAGGGCGGGACATCCTCGAGCCGCCCCTCGCAGAGGGCGAGCGTGAGGCCGACCGCGTTGGCGAGGGTGGCCGCGGCATCGGCGAGGGGGACCTCGGAGGGCAGCGCCCGGCGGGCCGTGTCGGTGGAGGTGCGCGCGTCGGGGATGACGGCGATGAACGAGAGCTCGTCGGGCACGGCGATCAGGCGGCCGGTCGGGCCGGGACCGACGGCCACGAGCCCTCCGAGCAGGCAGGCGGCGGCGTTGTCGGCGTGCCCCTCGATCTCGGTCGCGCGGGCGAGGATGTCGTCGGGGGTCCAGCGCAGCCCGCCGAGGGCGTTGGCCGCCACCAGGCCCGAGCAGACCGCGGCGGCCGACGAGCCGAGGCCGCGGCCGAGCGGGATCCGGTTGCGGCACTCGATCGCCAGCCCGTCGAGCGTGCCGAGGCCCGACTCGAGCGCCCGGCAGACCAGGTTGGTCTCGTCCTCGGGCACCTCCCCCGCGCCCTCGCCGGTGACGCGGACCTCCAGGGGGCCCGGGCGCCGGTTGATGACCACCGCGTTGCCGAGGTCGATCGCGACGGCCAGGCAGTCGAAGCCGGGACCGAGGTTGGCGGAGGTCGCCGGGGCGCTGACGGTGAGCGCCTCCAGGGCCGTGCTCTCAGCCAAAGATCGCCTCTTCGATCGCCGTGAGCTCGGCGGGCAGGCGGTGGACCGGCTCGCAGGCGCCGATCGCGGTGTCGGGATCCTTCAGGCCGTGCCCGGTGAGGACGCAGACCACCTTCTCGCCGGGCCGGAAGTCGCCGGCCTCGCCGCGCGCGATCAGCCCGGCCACCGAGGCGGCCGAGGCGGGCTCGCAGAACACGCCCTCCTCGCGGGCGAGCAGGGCGTAGGCCTCGAGGATCTGGGCGTCGGTCACGGCGGCGACGGCGCCGCCGGAGGCCGCCATGGCCTCCATCGCCTGCGCGCCGCGCGCCGGCTTGCCGATGCGGATGGCGGTGGCGACGGTCTCGGGCCGCTCGACCGGCGCGCCGTTGACGAGCGGCGCCGCGCCGGCCGCCTGGAAGCCGTAGAGCCGGGGCAGCCGGGTGGAGCGCTCGGCGTCGCGGTAGGCCTGGAAGCCGAGCCAGTACGCGTTGATGTTGCCCGCGTTGCCGACGGGGATGCAGAGCACGTCGGGGGCGTCGCCGAGGACGTCGCAGACCTCGAAGGCGCCGGTGCGCTGGCCGTCGATGCGGTACTCGTTGACCGAGTTGACCAGGGCGATCGGATGGCTGTCGGCCAGCTCGCGCACCGCCACCAGGGCGTCGTCGAAGCTGCCGTCGATCGCCAGCACGCGCGCGCCGTGCATCAGGGCCTGGGCGAGCTTGCCGGCGGCGATCTTGCCCTCGGGGATGATCACCGCGGCCGTGATGCCGGCACGGGCCGCGTAGGCGGCCGCCGAGGCGGAGGTGTTGCCGGTGGAGGCGCAGATCACCGCGGTCGCGCCCTCCTCGACGGCCTTCGAGATGGCCATCGTCATGCCCCGGTCCTTGAAGCTGCCGGTCGGGTTCATCCCCTCCAGCTTGGCGTGGACCTCGATGTCGAAGCGCGCCGACAGACGCGGGAGCGGGATCAGCGGGGTGTCGCCCTCGCCGAGCGAGATGACCGGCGTGGCCGGGCCGACCGGGAGGAACTCGCGGTACCGCTCGATGAGGGGCGTCGTCATCTGTCTCCACCTTCCCCGGATCCGAGGACCCGGATCATGACGGGCTCGCCGCGGACGTCGCCCAGGGACCCGACGCGCGCGAGCGCGCGCTCCATGCGCTCCTCGGGCCCGGAATGGATGATCAGCACCAGCCGGGCCTCGTCGCCCGAGCCGCTCTGCACCACGGTGCGGATGGAGAGCTCCTCCTCGGCGAAGACCGAGGCGATCCGCGCGAGCACGCCGGGCCGGTCGGCCACCGACATGCGCAGGTAGAAGGAGGAGGCGACGCCGCCCGGAGAGGCGATGGGGCGGCCGGCGTCGGCGAGCGCGTTGTGCAGGAACGAGCCCTGGTGCGTGCCGAGGATCGAGAGGATGTCGGCCACCACGGCCGAGGCCGTCTCGATACCGCCGGCGCCGGGGCCGACCAGCATGATCTCGCGCGTCGCGCGCGACTCGATCAGCACCGCGTTGTCGGGGCCGCCGATCGCGGCCAGGCGGTGCCCGCTCGGCACGAGGGCCGGGTAGACGCGCACGCTCACCGAGCCGTCGATCAGCCGGGCCACGCCCAGCAGCTTGACCACGAAGCCGAGCGCGGCGGCGTGCTCGATGTCCTCGCCCTCGAGGCGGTCGATGCCCTCGAAGGGCACGTCGTCGATCAGCACCCGCGAGTGGAAGGCGATCGAGGAGAGGATCGCCATCTTGGCGGCCGCGTCGGCGCCGCCGACGTCCTCGGTGGGGTCGGCCTCGGCGTAGCCGAGCTCCTGCGCCCGCGCGAGGGCGGTGCCGTAGGAGAGGCCACCGCGCGCCATCTCGGTGAGGATGAAGTTGGTGGTGCCGTTCACGATGCCGGTCACCGCGGTGATCTCGGCGGCGAGCAGCGACTCGCGCAGCACCTTGATGACCGGGATGGCGGCGCAGGCCGACGCCTCGAACCGCAGCTCGGCGCCCGCGTCCTGCGCGGCCGCCAGGAGCTCGGCGCCGTGGCGGGCGAGCAGCTGCTTGTTGGCCGTGACGACCGAGGCACCGCGGGCGAGCGCGGTGCGCAGGTACCCGAGGGTCGGGTCGAGCCCGCCCATCACCTCCACGACGATCGCGACCGTCGGGTCCTCGAGCACGCGCGCCGGATCGGTGGTCAGCAGCGAGGGGTCCACGCCGGGCCGGGGGCGCGAGGCGTCGCGCACCAGCACCGGGCCGAGCTCGAGCCGGTGCCCCGAGGCGCGCTCGATGGTGGCGCCGCCCTCGCTGAGCATGCGCACGACGGCCTGGCCGACCGTGCCGCACCCGAGCAGCCCGATCCGCACGGGCCGTCCGTCGGTGGGCGGGGGCGCGCTCACACGTCCCGCGCGACGAGGTCGTCGTAGGTCTCGCGGCGCGTGACCAGGCGGGCCGAGCCCCCGTCCACGAACACCACGGCGGGCCGCGTGACCCCGTTGTAGTTCGACGCCATGGACACACCGTAGGCCCCCGTGGCCGGCAGGCACACCAGATCGCCCGGGCCGACCGGCGGCAGGGCCGCCTCGGAGACCAGCACGTCGCCGCTCTCGCAGTGCTTGCCCACAAGCCGCAGCGTCTGGGTGGGCTCGGCCTCGACACGATCGGCCAGGAGCGGCTCGTAGACGGCGCCGTAGAGCATCGGGCGCATCAGGTCGCTCATCCCGCCGTCGACCGAGGCGTAGGTGCGCACGCCGGGGATCTCCTTGACGCCGCCGACGCGATAGACGGTGACGC
>JAEMRL010000282.1 GCA_016463385.1 Thermoleophilia bacterium | reverse complement strand
GGTTGATGATGATCGCCGTCATGCCCTCGAGGATGAGGGCGTTGGCGAGCGGTCCCGCATCCAGGGCCCGGGTTCCCGGGATGGCGGCGGTCAGCGCGATCACCGACTCGCGCGCCTCCTTGCTCTTTCCGCAGACGAGCACGTCGGCGTCGAGGTGGTGCTGGGCCTGCAGCCCTGCGGCGGGGAGGTTGTTGTAGGCCACGACGACCTTCGCCTCCGGCGCCAGGTCCTGGATCCGGTGGGCGCAGGAGGCCGCGCCGAGCGCCTCACCCTGCTCGGCGATCGCTCCGCTCTTGCCGAACTTCAGCGCGTTGACGACCGAGATCACGACCTTCCCTGCGAGGGCCTCGGCCATCGGGGGGATGGTGCCCTCGATGCCCTCCCAGGGGATCGAGACGACGGCGAGATCGCCCTCCTCGGCCGCGGCGACGTTCTCGCGCGGGGTGAAGGTCCCCGAGGGCAGCGCCTCGGCGAGGGTGGCCGCGGCCTGATCGGCCCGCTCCTGGCTGCGCGAGCCCACGATGATCTCGTGGCCCGCGGCCGCGAAGTTGATGGCGAGGCCACGGCCAAGGTCGCCGGTACCGCCGAAGATCGCGATCTTCATCTGGTCACTCATCTCCCGTCGTGATGTCATCGCCGACCCGGCGTCGGGCGGCGTCGAGGGTGTTCTTCAAAAGGTACGCGATGGTCATGGGACCGACCCCTCCGGGGACGGGCGTGATCCAGCCGGCCACCTCCGCCGCCTCGGTGGTCGCCACGTCTCCGCGCAGACCCGCGTCGGTGCGATTGATGCCGACGTCCACCACCGCCGCCCCCGGCTTGATCCAGTCCCCCCGGATCATCTCCGGGCGACCGACCGCCGCGACGAGGATATCCGCCGTGCGGCACAGAGCGGGGAGGTCCTTCGTGCGCGAGTGGGCCACGGTGACCGTCGCGCTGCGGGCGATGAGCAGCAGCGCCATCGGCTTGCCGACGATCAGGCTGCGGCCGACGACCACCGCGGTGGCGCCCTCCAGGGGCACCCCGGCGCGGTCGAGCACCCACATCACGCCCGCGGGCGTGCAGGGCACGGCGCCCGGCTCCCCCCGGACCAGTCGCCCGAGGTTGACGGGCGCGAAGCCGTCCACGTCCTTGAGCGGGTCGATGCGGTTGGCGATCAGGACCTCGGAGAGCTGGTCGGGCACCGGCAGCTGGACGAGCATCCCGTCGATCGCGTCGTCGGCGTTGAGCTCGTCGATGACCGCGTCGAGCTCGGCCTGGGTCGTCTCGACCGGAAGCACGATGCGGCGCGAGATCATGCCCGCCTCCTCCGCCGCCCGGGCCTTGCCGGCCTGGTAGAGCTCGGACGCCGGGTCGTCGCCCACCTGGATCCCGACGAGGCCCGGCGCGCGGCCGTGCCGTGCCCGGAAGGCGGCGACGTCGGTCGCCACCTCGGCCCGCAGGGCGGCGGCCTCGGCCTTGCCGTCGATCACGATGGCCGCCATCAGCCCACCTTCCTCATCGGCGCCGCGCCGGCCATCAGCCGCCGTTCGGCACCATCCTGCGCGAAGCGCACCTTCACCAGATCCCCCCCGCCCTCGATCGCCGTCACCACACCCTCGCCGAACGTCGCATGCAGAACCGAGTCACCCGTCACGAGGGACGTGCCCCCGCGCGGCGGCGCGGCCGCCGCCGCCGAGGCGAAGGTCTCGCGGGGCCGGCGGCCTCCCGGAGGGCCGGCGAGCGCGTCCAGCGGCAGCTCCCCGAGGAACCGCGAGGGCAGCCGGTAGTCGCGGCCGCCGTGCATCGCCCGGCTCTCGGCGTGCGTGAGCACCAGGTGGCGTCGCGCCCGCGTGAGGCCCACGTAGAAGAGTCGCCGCTCCTCCTGGAGGGTCTCCGGCGTGTCGGAGCGCGAATGCGGGAACAGCCCCTCCTCCAGCCCGGTGATCACGACCGTGTCGAACTCGAGGCCCTTGGCGTTGTGGATCGTCATGAGGGTCGCCGCGCCGTCCGACTCCTCGAGCGTGTCGGCGTCGGCCTGCAGCGCGATCCCCTCGAGGAAGCCGGCGAGCGTCGCCTCGGGCTCGGAGGTGTCGTACTCGGCGGCGACCCGGACCATCTCCTCGAGGTTCTCGATCCGGCCCTGGGCCTCGAAGGTCCCCTCCCTCTCGAGCGACTCCCGCAGCCCGGAGCGATCGAGGACCTCCTCCAGGATGCGGTCGAGGGGCGCGCCGGCCTCCACCCTCTGGCGCACGTCCGCCACGAGGGCGCCCGTCGCGGCGACGGTCGCGCGCTGGCTCGGGGTGATGCCCGACACCTCGTCGGGCCGCAGGATCGCATCGGCGATCGGCAGGTCGAAGGCGCGCGCGAACGCCTCCAGCTTGGCGATGCAGCCCGGTCCCAGACCGCGCTTGGGCGCCCCCAGCATCCGGGCCAGGCTGACGCCGTCGGCCGGGTTGGCGACGACGCGCAGGTACGACAGAAGGTCGCGCACCTCGGCGCGCTCGTAGAACCGCGGCCCGCCGACCACCTGGTACGAGATGCCGCGCCGCACCAGCTGATCCTCGATCGCGCGGCTCTGCGCGTTGGTCCGGTAGAAGACCGCGAACTCGGAGAGGCTGCCGCCGCGGCCGAGGTGGGAGTCGATCTCGGCGGCCACCAGGCGCGCCTCCTCGTGCTCGTCGCGGCACGAGGCGACCGTGATGGGCTCGCCGTCGCCGAGATCGGTCCAGAGGCGCTTGGGGTGCCGGTGCGGGTTGCGCTCCACGACCGCGTTGGCGGCCCGCAGGATGGTGCCGGTGGAGCGGTAGTTCTGCTCGAGCGCGACGACGTGGGCGTTGGGGTAGTCGCGTTCGAAGTCGAGGATGTTGCGCACGTCGGCCCCGCGCCAGGAGTAGATGCCCTGGTCGTCGTCGCCGACGGCGACCACGTTGCGCTGAGGCTCGGCCAGCGCCCGGACCAGCCGGTACTGGGCGTGGTTGGTGTCCTGGTACTCGTCGACCAGCACGTGCTGGAAGCGCGTCTGCCAGCGGTGGCGGACGGCCTCATTGCCCTCGAGCAGTTGCGCGGTGACCATCAGGAGGTCGTCGAAGTCCATCGCCCCGTTGTCGCGGAGGGCGGCGGCGTAGCGGGTGTAGACGCGGGCCAGGATCTCGTCGTTGAACGACTCGGACTGCGCCGCCATCTCCTCCGGCCCCTGGAGGAGCGTCTTGGCGTCGGAGATGCGGGCCTGGACGGCGCGCGGGGCGACCCGTTTGGGGTCGACCTCCTCCTCCACCAGGCAGCGGCGGATCAGCCGGAGCTGATCGTCGCCGTCGTAGATCGAGAAGTCCCGCGCGTAGCCCGCCTCCTCGGCCTCGCGGCGGAGGATCCGCACGCACGCCGAGTGGAAGGTCGAGGCCCAGATCGCGCGCGCCCGGGGCCCGACGAGCCGCCCGATGCGGTCGCGCATCTCACCGGCGGCCTTGTTGGTGAAGGTGATGGCGAGAACGCCCTCGGGGGGGACGCCGACCTCGCCGATCAGCCGGGCGACGCGGTGCGTCAGGACACGGGTCTTGCCGCTGCCGGCGCCGGCCAGCACGAGGAGCGGCCCGTCTCCGTGGAGGACGGCCTCGCGCTGCGGGGGATTGAGGCCGTCGAGCAGGTCGGGCACCCGTCGATCCTATCGGAGGTGTCCGACGCCGCCCCCGGGGGAACACCCCCCGTGTGAGCTCGTCCGCCTTCGCCCCGCACCCGCCCGCGGCCCGCCTGCTCGAGGGCCACCGGGCCCTCGTCACGGGCGCCACCTCGGGGATCGGCCAGGCGGTCGCGTGGGAGCTGGCGGCGAGCGGGGCGGCCGTCGCGGTCGGCTACCG
>JAEMRL010000281.1 GCA_016463385.1 Thermoleophilia bacterium | reverse complement strand
GCCCCGAACGCCGCCGGGGCGGCCGCCGTGCTGCTGGCCGCCCAGCGCCGCACCGGCCTGGTGCAGAACGCCGACGGCCTGCGCGCCCAGCTCGGGGCGATCGCCCTCGACCTCGGCGTGGCGGGACCCGACACCGCCTTCGGCGCGGGCCGGATCCGCGTCAGCACCGATCCGCCGCGCATCGCCCGGCCCACGCCGGGCGCCCTCGCGGCCGTGCGCGGGCGGTCCACGGTGAAGTTCACCGGCATCTCGCGCTCGCGCGTCACCACCTGGAGCCTCACGGTCGACGGCGTCCCGGCCACCCGCAACGCCCAGACCTACCCCCGCGGCATCACCATCGACACCCGCCGCCTGCCCGACGGCTGGCACGCCCTGCGCGCCGAGGCCCGCGACTTCCCGGGCAACGTCGGCGCCCTCGACTGGTCGATCCGCGTCGACAACACCGCCCCGACGGTCCGGCTGACCCGCGTCGTCGTCGGCCGCGTCCGGGGGCCCGCCCGCGTGCGGGCCGCGCGCCCTCGGCCGGTGCGGCTGGTGCTGGCGGCGTCCGACCCCGGCGCGACGGGCGTCCTCCCGGCCACGATCACCATCACGAACCGGCGGGGCACCCGCGTGTCGCAGCGCTCCCTGGCGCTCCGTCCGACCACGGGGCGCGCCGTCTCCGCGGGTCGCCTGCCGCGCGGACGCTACGGCGTGAGGATCGATCTGCGCGACCGCGCGGGCAATCCCGCGTCCGTCTTCCGCCGGATCCTGGTCCGATAGCGTAGACAGGCGCTCGCGCCATCGCGCACAATGTCCCTCGCCGACGCCGCACGTGCGGTGGAGAGGCGCACGAACCTACGACCCGGGAGTACCGATGCCCCTTGAGCAGGCCCAGAAGAGCGCGCTGCGCGAGAAGGTCTCGACGGCCAACAAGTCCAACGTCGACGCGATCACCGATGAGGTGACGGCGGCGCTGGGGACCCTCGATGCGGACGACAAGGACTACGCCCGCGTCCAGGGCTGGCTCGAGGACCTCGCCACCGTCAAGGGCGGCGGCGTCCCCGGCAAGTTCTGATTCGACGCGAAGGGCGGTCCGCTCCCTCGGGGGCGGGCCGCCCTTTCGTCGTTCAGGCCCGGCGCCTCGGGGCCTGGAGGAGGCGCTGGAGGCGGCGGGTCTCGGCGAGGGCGTTGACGGGGCGGCGGTCCGGCGGGCCGGTGCGGCCCCGCTGCATCCGGCCCTCGCGTCCCTCGCGCGCCTCGACCCAGCGCTCGTAGGCGGAGATAAGGTCGAGGACGCTCTCGATCAGGTCGATGCCGGCGCCGCCGCCGGGGTAGGGCTCGCCGTCCAGCAGCAGGGTGCGAGGCTCGGCGAGCCAGGCCAGCTCGCCGGAGCCGGGGCGGGCGGCGCGGACGCCGCCGGCCGAGACGCGCACCGCCAGGCCGTGCCACTCGCGCTTGAGGACGCCGGGCTCGACAGCGGGCCGGAAGCCGAAGGCGCGCATGCGCCGGCGCTCGTCGGGGGAGTTCCACTGCCGGTGCGTGGCCTCGAGCAGGCCCCGCAGGCGATCCGCCATCCCGCCGTCGTCGGGGACACCGTCCGCGTAGGCGGGGAGAGGAGTCGCGGCCATCGGGCCAGTATGCATCAGATCCGCCCCGAGGGCGGGCGGATTTCCGCAACAAGGTGCTAGGATCGTCGGCCTTGGCCGATGGGTTCTATTGACGGCGGCTGCATTCATCGCGCAGCCCCCTCTGGCCGCCCGCCGGAACGCGGGCCGTGTCATTGATCCCGGATACCCTTCGGTGCTAACGTTCGCCGTTGCGCCCGAGTCGGCCTGCCGACTCTTCGCCGTCCCCCGCCCGCTCTCGTCAGGAGGCCTCGCGACTTGAGCACCCGCCCCGCTGCCCGCGTTCGCCACAACTTCTCCAAGCTGGAGAAGGTCCTCGAGGTTCCCAACCTCATCGACATCCAGCGCTCTTCGTTTGAGTGGTTCATCAACGAGGGGCTCCGAGAGACGATCGACGACATCTCTCCCATCGAAGACTTCACGGGCACTCTCGCCGTGCAGTTCGGCAAGTACACGCTGGGTGGCTGGGAGCCCGGCATGCCGTTCGACCACATCCAGCCGAACGACTCCATCAAGGACTGCCGCGAGAAGGACATCACCTACGCGGCCCCGCTCACCATGGAGGTCGCGTTCATCAACCGGGAGACCGGTGAGATCCGCGAGCAGAAGGTCTTCATGGGCGACCTGCCCCTGATGACCGAGTGGGGCACCTACATCATCAACGGCACCGAGCGCGTCGTCGTGACGCAGCTCGTCCGCTCGCCGGGCGCCTACGTGATGGAGCCCAAGGACCGCGAGAAGCAGGTCTTCATCGCCAACCTGATGCCGTCCCGCGGCTCGTGGGTGGAGCTGGAGATCGACAAGAAGGGCCTGGTCCACGTCCGGATCGACCGCAAGCGCAAGCTGCCGGTGACGACCCTCCTGTTCGCGCTGGGATACACGCGCGACGACGTGGCCAACCTCTTCCGGCACCCGGACGACCCGGACCGGGTGAACCCCTTCATCCAGGCGACGCTCGACAAGGACGCCACCGAGGGCAACCCCCAGACCGGCGACCGCAACAGCCTCAAGGAGGTCTACGCGATCGCGGATGAGATCCACGCGCTCGCGAAGGACCTGGACGACAAGGGCGCCGAGGAGCGCGCCGCCGTCGAGGCCGAGATCGAGAAGCTCGAGAAGAAGCTCGACGCGCGGTCGGGCGACATCATGCAGCACGCCCTCATCGAGGTCTTCAAGAAGCAGCGCCCGGGCGAGCCGCCCACGGTCGACAACTCGCGCGCCCTCGTGCGCTCGCTGTTCTTCGACCCCAAGCGCTACGACCTCACCAAGGTCGGCCGCTACAAGCTGGACGCGCGCCTCGGGCTGAGCCTCGGCTCGAGCGTCCGCACGCTCACCAACCCGCGGTTCACCGCCCGCGTCTCGGGCGGCACCGACGACCTGGTCGAGCTGATCCGGCGCCTGGTGGCCCTGCCGATCAAGATCGGGCTCCCCGAGGAGTCGAAGGACTTCGCCGCCGACTCGGCCGCGACCCCGCGCGACGAGATCGCCGGCGACCTCGACGAGTACGAGCACTTCGGCAACCGCCGTCTGCGGACGGTCGGCGAGCTGATCCAGGAGGCCTTCCGCATCGGCCTCTACCGGATGGAGCGCGTCGTCCGCGAGCGGATGAGCACCGAGGACGTGGACACGATCACGCCTCAGACGATCATCAACATCCGGCCCGTGGTGGCGGCGCTCAAGGAGTTCTTCGGCTCCTCGCAGCTGTCGCAGTTCATGGACCAGACCAACTCGCTGGCCGGGCTCACGCACCGGCGGCGTCTGTCGGCCCTCGGCGCCGGCGGGCTCACCCGTGAGCGCGCCCCCATCGAGGTCCGCGACGTCCACCAGACCCACTACGGGCGCATGTGCCCGATCGAGACCCCCGAGGGCCCGAACATCGGCCTGATCGGCTCGCTCGGCAGCTACGCGACGCTCAACGAGTTCGGCTTCATCCAGACGCCGTACCGCAGGGTCAAGGACGGCGTCGTGACGGCCGAGGTCGAGCGCCTCGACGCCACGCAGGAGGAGCACAAGACGATCGCCCAGGCGAACGCGGACATCGACCCGAAGGGCAACAAGCTCATCGGGCCGGTCCTCTGCCGCAAGGGCGGCGAGCCGATCCTCGCGGATCCGGCCGACGTCGAGTACATGGACGTCTCACCGCAGCAGATCGTCTCGGTCGCGACCGCGCTCATCCCGTTCCTCGAGCACAACGACGCCAACCGCGCGCTCATGGGCGCCAACATGCAGCGTCAGGCCGTCCCGCT
>JAEMRL010000280.1 GCA_016463385.1 Thermoleophilia bacterium | reverse complement strand
GCGTCGGGGACGGTCTCGAGGAAGGCCTCCGGCACTCCCGAGGGCGGCATCGCCCCGAGCCCGTCGCGGTAGCGCCCGGCGTCCTCGGCAGCGATCACCCGCGCCTCGCCGCCCAGGCGGATACGGCAGGCGCGCCGCTCGGCGATCAGCTCCTCGACCCAGGCGCCCGCGACGCCGGGCTCGGTCACGCGCAGGCCGATCTCCTCCTCCGAGAGGTCGCCGATCCGCCGCAGCAGGTCGTGCAGGCCGTCGGCGCCGCGGGCGCGGGCGCGCTCCGAGAGCCCCTGGAGATCGGCCTCGAGGGTCTCGAGGGCGCCGGGGTCGATCAGGTCGCGCAGCTCCTCCTGGCCGAGAAGCTCGCGCAGCAGGTCGCGGTTGAGCGAGAGCGCCTGGGCCCGTCGTTCGGCGACCGGGGTGTCGTCCTCGTACATGTAGGAGGCGACGTACTCGAACAGGAGGGAGCCGGCGAACGGCGAGGCCGTGGCGGTCTCCACCTCCACCACGGCCAGCTCGCGCGACTGGATGCGGGTCAGCACGCCGCGCAGGGCCGGCAGGTCGAACCAGTCGTTGAGGCACTCGCGGTAGGTCTCGAGGATCACGGGGAAGCTGCCGAACTTGCGCGCCACCTGCAGCAGCGAGGAGGCCTTCAGGCGCTGCTGCCAGAGCGGCGTGCGCATCCCCGGGCGCCGTCGCGGGATCAGCAGGGCGCGGGCGGCGTTCTCGCGGAAGCGGGCGCCGAAGAGTGCCGTGCCCCCGAGCTCGCCGAGCACCAGCTCTTCGAGCTCGTCGGGGGCGATCAGGGCGATGTCCGGCGACGGGGCCGTGTCGGCGTCGGGCAGGTGGAGCGCGATGCCGTCGTCGCCCCAGATCGTGTGCGCCTCCTGCCCGGTCTCGGCGCGGATGCGGGCGCCGACGGCCAGCGCCCAGGGGGCGTGGACGCGGGCGCCGAAGGGCGTCAGCACGCACAGGCGCCAGTCGCCGATCTCGTCGCGGAAGCGCTCGACCACGATCGCGCGGTCGCTCGGCACCGTGCCGGTCGCGAGCGCCTGGTCCTCGAGGTAGTTCATGAGGTTGCGCGCCGCGCGCTCGTCGAACGAGCTCTCCGCGCGCAGGCGCGCCGCGCCCCGCTCGGGCCCCGCCACGATCAGCTCCCGCGCCAGCCGCCCGACGGCCTCGCCGAGCTCGTAGGGGCGCCCCACCCCCTCGCCCTTCCAGAACGGCACGGCGCCCGGCGCACCCGGCGCGGGGGTCACGACCACCCGGTCGCGCGTGATCTCCTCGATCCTCCAGGTGGACGCGCCCAGCATGAAGGTCTGGCCGCTGCGGGCCTCGTAGACCATCTCCTCGTCGAGCTCGCCCACCCGGGCCCCGTCGGGGAGCACCACCGCATAGAGGCCGCGGTCGGGGATCGTGCCGGCGTTCTGCACCGCGAGGGCCCGCGAGCCGTCCCGGCCGCGCACCATCCCCGTCGTGCGGTCCCAGACCACCCGCGGGCGCAGCTCCGCGAACTCGTCGGAGGGGTAGCGGCCCGCGAGCATGTCGAGCACCCCCTCCAGCTGCTCCCGCGAGAGCTCGGCGAACGGGTAGGAGCCGCGCGCGAGCTCCTCCAGGTCGTCGACGCTCCAGGCGCCGTCGGAGCAGATCGCCACGAGCTGCTGGGCCAGCACGTCGAGCGGCAGCCGCGGGACGTGGGTCTCCTCGATCGCGCCGCGGTGCATCCGCTCCACCACGGCCGCGCACTCGAGCAGGTCGCCGCGGTACTTGGGGAACACCCGGCCGCGGCTCGGGGCTCCCACCTGGTGCCCGGCGCGCCCGATGCGCTGCATGCCGCGCGCGACGCTGCGCGGGCTCTCCACCTGGATCACCAGGTCCACCGCGCCCATGTCGATGCCGAGCTCGAGGCTGCTGGTGGCCACCAGGCAGGGCAGGGCGCCCTCCTTGAGCTGCTCCTCGATCAGGGTGCGCTGCTCGCGGGCGAGGCTGCCGTGGTGGGCGCGGGCCACCTCCTCCTCGGCGAGCTCGTTGAGGCGCAGCGCGAGGCGCTCGGCGAGGCGGCGGTTGTTGACGAAGATCAGCGTCGAGCGATGCGCCCGCACCAGGGCCAGCAGCTCCGGGTACATGGCGGGCCAGATCGAGCGGCGGCGCGACTCGCTGCCGGCCACCGCGATCTCGTCCTCGGGCGGCGGTTCGGCGCCACCCAGCTCGCGCATGTCGTCGACCGGGACGATCACCTCGATCTCGAGCTGCTTGGCCGCCCCGGCGTCCACGATCTCCACCGGGCGGGGCGTGCCCTGCGCGTCCTGTCCGCCCAGGAAGCGCGCGATCTCCGACAGAGGCCGCTGGGTGGCCGAGAGCCCGATGCGCTGCAGGGCGCCGCCGTCCTCCTCCACGACGCGCTGGAGCCGTTCGAGGCTCAGCGACATGTGGGCGCCGCGTTTGGTGCCCGCCACCGCGTGGATCTCGTCGATGATCACCGAGCGGATCCCCTTGAGGATCTCGGTGCCGCGCGAGGTCAGCAGCAGATAGAGGCTCTCGGGGGTGGTGATCAGGATGTCGGGGTGCTCCCTGAGCATCCGCTGGCGCTCGCGCTGGGGCGTGTCGCCGGTGCGGACGGCCACCGAGATCTCGGGCGGCTCGAGACCGTGGCGCCGGGCGACGGCCGCGATCCCCGCGAGGGGGCCGCGCAGGTTGCGCTCGACGTCGTAGTTGAGCGCCTTGAGGGGGGAGAGGTAGAGCAGGCGCGCCGGGGGCCGTCCCGCGAGGCGGTCGGCGACGATGCCGTTGAGGGCCCACAGGAAGGCCGCCAGCGTCTTCCCCGATCCCGTGGGGGCCAGGATGAGCGAGTGCGCCCCCTCGGCGATCGGGGGCCAGCCCCGGCGCTGCGCGGCCGTCGGCTCGGCGAAGGCCCCCTCGAACCACTCGCGCACGAGCGGGTGGAAGGGAAGGAGGGCCGGGTCGTGCCCTCCGCGCGCGGGTGCCGTCGTGCTCACCGGTGGATGGTACCCCCGTCCGCGGAGGTCACCCCCGCACCCAGCCCGGCCTCCGAGCGCAGCCGCCCTTCTCAAGGCGGATCCGCGCGGCGCCGATGCCGCACGTAGGACCGCTCCCCGGGGACCCGCTTGCCCATCGACACCCAGACCGCCGGCTACGCCCAGGCCATCGCCCGCGTGCGCGAGATCATCGCGCCGCTGCAGCCGGCCGCGCCGTCCTCCGGCGCCGCGGCCGCCGGCGACTTCGCCGGGCAGCTCACCTCGGCGATGAAGGGCTCCCCCTCGGGCGGCGCCCCCACCACCGCGGCCGGCTACACCTCGCAGGCCGCTGCGCTCGCGGGCGTGGCCGCACCGGCGGGCGGCGGCGTCGGCGCGCACATGGCCGCCCTGGCCACCGCCGAGCTCGGGGTCGCCGAGTCGCCTCCGGGTTCGAACGACGGGCCCCGGATCGCCGAGTACCGGAAGGCCACCGCCGGGTCGGGCGTCGGCCCGTGGTGCGCCTACTTCACCTCCTGGGTCGCCCAGCAGGCCGGCGTCCCGGTCGGCGCCAACGGAGCCGGCCTCGGCTACGTGCCGACCGTCAAGCAGTGGGCGGAGCAGACCGGCCGCTACATCCCGGGCGGTTCGGCGCCGCCGCAGGTCGGCGACCTCGTGGTCTTCGAGCGCAACGGCGACGGCGTGCTCGACCACATCGGCATCGTCACCGGCACGCGGCCCGACGGCGGCATCGAGACCGTGGAGGGCAACTCGAGCAACAAGGTCTCCGCCCGCAGCTACGGCCCGGACGGCTACGCCGGCCTCGTCCGACTGGCGGCGCCGGGCACCTGATCCGGACCGGAGTCCAAGTGGACCTCGCCCCCAGGTCCA
>JAEMRL010000279.1 GCA_016463385.1 Thermoleophilia bacterium | reverse complement strand
CCGCGCTGGTGGACGGCACGGGCGCCGCCGTCGAGGACGCCGGGCCGGTGGCGCGCGCCCTCGCGCTGCGCGACCGGGCCCTGATGGAAGTGCTCTACGGCAGCGGTCTGCGGCGGCAGGAGGCCTGCGACCTCGTGCTCGCCGGCCTCGACTTCGAGAACGACGCGCTCCGCGTGGTCGGCAAGGGCGGAACCGCGCGCACGGTCCCGATCACCGAGAACGCCGTGGACGCGCTGCGGGCCTGGCTCGCCACGGGCCGCCCCCGCCTGGTCGCCGCCCACGGCCCCCAGCCGGCTGCGCGCGCGCCGGTCTTCGTCTCGCGGTCGGGGCGGCGCCTCGACGGGTCGAGCGTCTACCGGATCGTGGCGCGCGAGCTCCGCGCCGCCGGGCGGGCCGGCGGGCCCCACCTGCTGCGCCACGCCGCGGGCACCCACCTGCTGGAGGGACCCGGCGGCGAGGGCGGCGCGCATCTGCGGGTGGTGCAGGAGGTGCTCGGCCACGCGAGCCTCGCCACCACCCAGCGCTACACGGGCGTCACCACCAAGGCGATGCAGGCGGCCCTGCGCCGCGGGCACCCCCGCGGATGAGCGCGGTCGATCCCGACGGCTTCGCGCGCCTGGCGGGGGCCTTCCTCGGAACCCGCGAGAACCCCAACACCCGCGCGGCCTACGCACGCGACCTGGCAGCCCTCGCCGAGGCCCTCGGGGTGCCGGCTCCGCCGGCCGACTCCCAGGCCTTCGGCGTCGAGGACGACCCGCGGGCGCGGGCCGCCGCCGAGCAGCTCGCCGCCCTGCCGCTCGGCTGGTGGCAGCGCTGGCGCGACGGGCTGCCCGGGCGGGTCTCGACGCGCCGCCGGCGGGTGGCCGCGACGCGGGCCTTCTGCCGCTGGTGGTCGCGGGCCCTCGCGCTGGAGAACCCCGTGCGCGACCTGCGCCCGCCGGTCGCGGCCACCGAGGGCGGCCAGGAGGCGATCGGGCGCGAGGTGGTCGCGCTGTCGGCCGCGGCGGTGCGGCGCATGTGCGAGGCGGCGGCGGCCCCGGGGCCGCTCGGCGCGCGCACCTCCGCGCTCGTGGAGGTGCTCTACGGGTGCGGGCTGCGCGCGAGCGAGGCGGCCGGTCTCGACCTCTCGGCCTGCCACCTCGACGACCCCACCGATCCCTTCCTGCTCGTCTCCGGCAAGGGCGGGCGGCGGCGCGCCGTCGCCGTGCCCCGCGAGGCGCTCGCGTCCCTCACCGCCTACCTGCGCGTCGGCCGGCCGGAGCTGCGCGCCCGGGACCGCCGACCCCGCCCCGACCAGGCGCGACATCGCGACGCCGACGCCGTCTTCCTCAGCGCGCGAGGCCGGAGGCTCGGTAGAGCCGCGGTCTGGCAGATCGTGACCGAGGTCGCCGACCGCGCCGGCCTGCGCGCCGACGGGGCCCGCGTCTTCCCCCACGCCCTGCGGCACTCGTGCGGCACCCACCTCATCCAGTCGGGGGTGGATATCCGCTACGTGCAGGCACATCTCGGTCATGCGTCGCCGGTGACGACCGAGATCTACACCCACGTCACCGCTGCGCACCTGCGCGAGGACTTCGACCGAGCGCATCCCCGCTCGCGGCGCTGAGCAGAACCGTCCCCCCGAGGGGGACCGATGTCATGGCGACCGGCTCAGACCGGTCGTCCGGCGCGCCGATAGCGCCTGGGTGAGACTCCTCGATGACGGCCTCAGTCGCCGCGACCGGGCGCTCGCCATCATCTGGTGGTCGGCGATCGCCGCGGCGCTGGCGGTCTACGCGACGCACATCCTGGTCGGCCTCGGCATGGGCCCCGCCGCCGCGGACCTGATGGACGGCTGGGTCTACTCGTTCATCGTCGTCGGCGCCTCGCTCGGCATCCTGGCCCGCGCGGCCGTGGTGCGCCACGAGCGCCTGGCGTGGGCCCTGATCGGCCTCGGGCTGCTCGCCTGGTCGAGCGGCGAGGTCTACTGGTGGCGGGCGCTGCAGGATCTGGCCGAGCCGCCCTTCCCGTCGTTCGCCGACGCGCTCTACCTGGCCTTCTACCCCTTCGTCTACGCGGGCCTGATCCTGCTGCTGCGGGCCCGTGTCACGCACTTCCACGGCAGCCAGTGGCTCGACGGGATCGCGTCGGCGCTGGTGATCGCCGCAGCGGGCACCGCGTTCCTGCTGCCCCCGGTGCTCGAGTCGGGCGAGGGGAGCGTCGCGGCCATCGCCACCAACCTCGCCTACCCGCTCGGCGACCTGCTGGTGCTGGCCTTCGTGGCCGTGATCGCCGCTCTCACCGGGTGGCACCCCGGGCCCTCGGTCGGCCTGCTCGCCATCGGCTGCGCGATCTTCGCCGCCGGCGACGTGGTCTTCCTCTACATCGTCGCCACGGGTGCGGCCATCCAGCCCGGCCTCGCCGAGGTGCTCTGGCCGGCCGGCATGGTCGTGATGGGCATCGCCGCCCTCCAGACCCGGCGAACGGGCCCGCCCGCCGAGCTCGAGGGCTGGCGGTTGATGGTGCTGCCGAGCGCGATCGCCGCCGGCGCCCTGGGTGTCCTGGTGCACAACCACTACTCCGGCGGCGGCGATGTCGCCCTCTGGCTCGCGATCGGTGCGCTGGTGGTGGGGATGGCCCGCGCCGCGCTCACCTTCCGCGAGAACATCGCCCTCGCCGACAGCCACCGTCAGGCCGTCACCGACGCCCTCACCGGCCTGCCCAACCGGCGCCTCTTCCACGACCGGGTCGACCGCGCCGTCGCGCGCGCCCGGCGCGAGGGCCTGATGACGGCGGTCATGATCATCGACCTCGACCGCTTCAAGGAGGTCAACGACACCCTCGGGCACCTGTCCGGCGACGTCCTGCTCCAGGCGATCGCGGAGCGCCTCACCGGAGCCGTCCGCGAGAGCGACACCATCGCGCGCCTCGGCGGCGACGAGTTCGCGGTCCTGCTGCCGGAGGTGCGCGACGCCTCCGCCGCCGCGTCGGTGGCGGCGGTGCTCGGCGCCGCGATCTCCGAGCCGATCCTGCTGGAGGGCCTGTCGCTCGACACCGAGGCCAGCATCGGCATCGCCCTCTTCCCCGGGGACGGCGAGGACGTGGCGCAGCTGCTCCAGCGCGCCGACGTGGCGATGTACACCGCGAAGTCCGAGCACCTCGGCCACGCCTTCTACGGCCCCGAGAACGACAACTACAGCCCCGAGCGGCTCGCCCTGGTCGGCGAGCTGCGCCGGGCGATCGAGAACGACGAGCTCGTGCTGCACTACCAGCCGAAGGTCGACCTCGAGACGGGCGTGCCGTCCGGCGTGGAGGTGCTCGTGCGCTGGCAGCACCCCCAGCGCGGGCTGCTGGCGCCCGTCGAGTTCGTCCCGCTCGCCGAGCACACGGCCCTGATCAAGCCGCTGACGCTGCACATCCTCAACCGCGCGCTGGCCCAGTGCCGCGAGTGGGACCTGCAGGGCCGCGAGCTCTCGGTCGCCGTCAACGTGTCGGCCCGCAATCTGCTCGACCCCGACTTCGCCGACGCCGTCGAGGCCTGCCTGGCGCTCGCCGAGGTGCCGGCGACCCGGCTCGAGCTCGAGATCACCGAGACGGTCCTGATGGCCAATCCGGCCCGCGCCCTCGAGGTGCTCGAGCGGCTCAGCGACATGGGAGTCTCGCTGTCGATCGACGACTTCGGCACCGGCTACTCGTCGCTCGACTACCTCAAGCGGCTCCCGGTCAACGTCCTGAAGATCGACAAGTCGTTCGTCATGAACATGGCCAACGACCCGGCCGACGCGATGATCGTGCGCTCGACCATCGATCTGGCGCGCAACCTCGGCCTGCGCGTCGTGGCGGAGGGGATCGAGGACCAGTCGGCGTACGACATGCTCCGCTCCCT
>JAEMRL010000278.1 GCA_016463385.1 Thermoleophilia bacterium | reverse complement strand
CCGACCAGTTCGCGCGGGCCGTGGGCCTCGAGACGCCGCCCGACGGGTCGAAGGTGGCGGTCAACGTCGTGGTGTCCCCGGCCGACGGGGGCACGACCCGGCTGTCGTGGTTCTTCGTCCTCGACCTCACCCGGTACGAGAGCGGGTCCCGGCCCCGGCGGCGGTGAGCGCCGGATAGGTTGCCCGCAGGGCCGCCGGCCCGCGAGGTGCGACCACGGGAGGGGCGACATGGCGTCACGACGGGGGTTCGGCGGGTTCGCGGTGGCCGGTGCGGTCGCCGCCGTCATCGCCGGGGGATCGGCGGTCGCGCTGTCGCAGGGCGAGGACGCGGGCGGGCAGGACGCGGCCGCCGTCAAGGCCGCGACCGCCACGAAGAAGAAGCCGCTCCGCGGCCCTCGCGGGCTGCGCAGCCCGCGCGGTCTCCGGGGCGTTCCAGGCCCGTCCGGGGCCACCGGCCCGGCCGGCCCGGCCGGCCCGTCGTCGTCGGTCGCCGTCCTCGACGACTCCTCGGCTCCCTTCGTCGACATCCCGTCCGGCGACGAGAACACCGCCGTCCTGGTCGCGACCACCCAGCTCCCCGCGGGCGCCTACGTCATCCACGCCAGGCTCGGCATATCGTCGGGCACGGGCGGCGCGCGCGTCGTCTGCCGCCTGCTCGCCGGCACGACGCAGCTCGACCGGTCGATCCTCACCGCGGGCCAGATCGCGGGCTACGTCAGCCAGGGGGAGATGGCGATGATGTCGGCGACCACCCTCGCCGCGGCCACGCAGGTCCAGATCCGCTGTCACCGGGAGGGCGGGACCAGCGACCCCTTCGTCTACCAGCAGCAGATCCTCGCGCTGAACGTGGGCTCGGCCGCGACGACGAAGGTGGCCTTCTAGCGATGCCGCGCCGCGTCCCGCCGGCGGCGGGCAGCTTCGACCGGAGCGCCGGCGTCTACGACGACCACGTCGCCTTCAACCGCGACGGCGCCCGGCGCCTGGTCGCCTCGGTCCCCGAGGGGCGGTACCCCCGCCTGCTGGACGTCGCCTGCGGCACCGGCTTCGCGAGCCTGGAGGCCATTCCCCGGCTCGGGGTCCGGCACGTGGTGGGACGCGACGCGTCGGCCCCGATGGTCGAGGTCTTCCGCGGGCGCCTCGCCGGCATGCCCGGCGTCACCGCCGACCTGCGGGCCACCGACGTCCTCGCGATGGACGTGGACGACGCCTCGGTCGACCTGGCGCTCTGCACGATGGCGCTGCACTGGTTCGCCGACCGCGGCGCCGCCGTGGAGGCGATGGCCCGGGCGCTCGCTCCCGGTGGGGTGCTGGGCGTCCTGGCGCCGGGCCCGGACCACGACCGGCTCACCGTCGAGCGGATCCGCGCGGAGGACGATGCGATGCTCGACCGGCTGGCCGACGCCATCGAGGACAACCAGGTCGATCCCGACGTGCTGGCCGGCCACATCGCCTCGGCCGGGCTCGAGGCGCTCGACGTCTGGACCGAGACGCGCCGGCGGGCCGTGATCCCGGCCTCGTACGCGGCGCGCCTCGAGGCGGTCGCGAGCCACCTGTGGTCGGATCTGCCCGCCTCCGGCCAGCAGGACGTGGTCGACCGCATGCGCGCCCTGCTGGTGCGCCACGCCGGCGACGACGGCCTCTACCGCTACGCCTTCGTCAAGACGTTCGCGATCGCCCGCGCTCCCTCCTGAGCCGGGGGACCCGCCGGATCCTCCGGTCGGACCCTTGACGGATCCCGTCCGGAGGGCCATGGTCGATACAGCGAGCGTGAGCCCCGGGGCACCGCTTCAATCCGGCGCTTGCACGCTCGAACCGCGGGAATCGAGCGTGATCCGATGCACCTCCTCCAGCGCCGCCGCCACGTAGAGATCGTCTCTCGATGGGCCTCTGGCCCGGGCAGAGCGGGCGAGCCGTCGGACGGCTCACAGTGGGCGGGCACGTGGGAGGCCGGGATCGACGTCGGGCACTGCGAGACGCTCCCAGCGCGCGCCGGTATGCGGCGCAACCGTCCGGGTGGAACACGTCCACGCGGCCGATGGAGCCCCGCCCTCACGGGCGCGGTGGCCGCAGGGGGGTAATGCCTATGGATGCCGCGATGCAGGGCGGTTCCGTCTCCTGAACGGGAGGTCGGGGTCGCCCGTCAATCCGACCAGCGAGGCGCTGGCGCAGGTGGCCGGAGGACGAGCCCGCCGATGCGCCGGGCGCCGCGGACGGACGTGAGGACGGGGTCGTCCGGCGCAGGTACGCCGGGCGGCCCCGGGGTGAGGGCGCCCCCGCGCTAGGAGCGCGGTGCGGGCGGCGGGGGAGCCAGCCGGCAGGGAGCGCGGCGCGGCAGCATCTGGCAGGCCGCAAGGCGCGGCGTGGTGACCGTGACCAGCAGCGCCTCGTCCTCGCCGAGCGGCGTGCCGTCGCGCAGGGCCTTTCCGATGCGCACGGCGTCGGCCGATGAGACCCAGCCCGGGATCGTGAAGGACGGCGTCTGGATGATCCCTCCGGGGCGGGTGTAGCCCGCCGGGGCCGTCAGGTCGAGGCGCGGCGCCCCGCGGGAGCGCTTCCACACCACCCCGGGCGGCAGCGGCCGGGCGACGCGCGCACCGTCGGGGAGCGTCCCGTCGGTGATCACCGAGCGCACGAGCGCGTCGAGGGCCTCGCGGTATGTGGTCCTGGGCGGGAAGCGCAACGACGGCAGGCGCGGGACCGCACCGATCGCCTGGCCGCCCTCGGCCTGGAAGAGCCAGGGGGCGCTCGCGAGGATGCCCGACTCGGCGATGGCGGCGCGGGTGCCCGCGGTCGCGGGCACGGTCGGCTCGGCGCGGTCGAAGACCACGGCCGCCGCCGCCGCTCCTCCGCCGACGAGCGCCCCGGCCACCGCGAGGACCGCGAAGGTGCGCCGGCGCCCGCGGCGGCGGGTGGCGCGCGCACCGGCGGACGCGGCATCCACCGCCCGTCCGCGCGCGGCGGCCACCAGTTCGTCGGACGGGCCGGACGGGGCGAACGCGTCCCGCAGGCGGTTCTCGAGGCCGTCGCTCACGAGACCGTCATCTCCAGGGCCTCCCGCAGGTCGGCGAGGCCCCGGTGCAGCCGCGAGTGCACGGTCCCGACCGCGATGCCGAGGGCGTCGGCCGTCTCCTGCGGCGAGAAGCCGATGACGATCCGCATCACCACCACGACGCGCCGGTCGGGAGCGATCCGCCCGAGAGCGTCGGCGACCTCCAGGTCGCTCGCCGGGAGGTCGGCGGGCGCGCCGTGACGCTCCTCGTCGAACTCCTCGGTCGGGCGCGCGCGCGTCACGATCGAGAGCGCCCGGTTGACCACGATCCGCGTGATCCATGGCGCGAACGGCCGTGAGAGGTCGAACTGGTCGAGCGCCCCGAAGGCCCTCTCGAAGCCGTCCTGGACGGCGTCGTCGGCGAGGTCGGGGCGACCGGTGATGGCGTAGGCCGCCCGCCAGACCTGGCGCACGTGGCGCACCGCCAGCTCGTCGGCGGCGCGCCGATCCCCGGCGCGCGCGCGGGCGACCAGTGAGCCGTCGGCGGAGTGTCCTCGCATCGCCCGCATCGTAGTCGGCCGGTCGGCGCCCGTCGCGGCCGGCCGGGAAGCAGACGGCCCCCGGGGGAGTAGAGACGGCATGACACCACCATCGCGCACACACCGGCACCGCCTCCGCGCGGTCCGTTCCCTCGCCCTCGGGCTCCTCGTGCTCCCCGTCGCGGTCTCCTGCGCCGGCCAGGCGGCCGTCGCCCCGGCCGCCTCGCCGGCGGCGACCGGCGACCTCCGCCAGGCCCCCTGGGCGCACCAGCCCGACGGCGCGCCGTCGATCCACGACGTGACCGCGCAGGCCTCGGTCGGCTTCCCTCCGGGCACCAGCTACGGCCAGGCC
>JAEMRL010000277.1:1507-3908 GCA_016463385.1 Thermoleophilia bacterium | reverse complement strand
GGTGATCGGCGGCGCCAGCTCCGGGCGGCCGGAGCGGGCGCGGCCGAGGCGCTCGGTGACGGCGTGCAGGATCGCCGCCTCGTCCCCGGGCCGGGCCTCCGGCGCGGGACCGCGTCCGACGCTGACGCGTCGCGTGACCGGGTCCTCGATGGTCACGACGACGGTCTCTCCCGCGGCGATGCCCGCGGGCAGCGGGATCGACGGGCCGATGTCGAGCACGGCGAGCACCGACAGGTCCGGCTCGACGTCGAGCTCCCCCGCGGTGACCTGATCGGCGCCCACGACGGTCGCAAGGGCGACGCCCGACAGGGCGTGGACGACGCTGGCGAAGCGGCCGTCGGCGATCTGGAGGACGCGGGGGTCGTCGCGGAGCGCCCGCCGGACGGCCGCGACCGGGTCGCGGGAGCGGGTGGCGCCGGAGGCGGCGAGCGCCGCGCCGAGGCGCTCCGCCTCGAGCGGGCCGTCGGCGAGGAGGGCCAGTGCGGAGTCGGCGATGCGCCCCATGCGGGTGAGGATAGCGGGGGTCGCGGTCGCGCCCGCCGGGAGCGTGGCATCATCACCACGTGCCGCGTACCGCCGACACGCGCCGGGACGCGCCGTGATCCACCTGCCCTGGGCACTCGCCCCGCTCTCGGTGATCGACGCCTTCAAGGACTTCGCCGAGAGCGCCGCCGAGTACGGCTACTGGGCCGTGCTCCTGGTCGTCGCGGGTGACGGGATCTTCCCCGTGCTCCCCGGGGAGACCGCCATCGTCGCGGCCGCGGTGCTCGCGGCCGACGGCACGCTGAGCCTGCCGCTGGTGATCCTCGCCGGAGCCGTCGGCGCCGTGATCGGCGATTCGCTCGCGTTCGCCGTCGGCCGCACCGGTGGAGGCCCCATCAAGAGGTTCGTCGCGCGGTTCGCCGGGCCGGACCGCCTCGAGGCCGCCGAGCGGATGGTCAAGCGCCAGGGCGCCGCGCTGGTGCTGGTGGGGAGGTTCCTCCCGGGGATCCGCATCGCGATCAACCTGTCGTGCGGCGCGGGGCAGATGGACTACCGCCGCTTCCTGCTGTTCGACTCGATCGGGGCGCTGCTCTGGTCGAGCCAGGCCGCGCTGCTCGGCTACTTCGCGGGCAAGGCGTTCGCCGATCAGCTCTGGGTCGCGTTCCTCGTCGCCTTCGCGGTCACCGGCGTCGTGGCGGGCTTCGTGACGATCAAGGAGCGCCGCCGGGTGCGTCGCGAGAACGCCGAGGCGGCCGCCGAGCGCGCCACCCGGGAGGGAGCGCCGGCTCCCGGCTCCGAGGCCTGACGAATTCGCCGACCCGTGTCCGCGCTGTGATTTTTTTGTTGCGGACTGCACGCACGTTAGGAGTTTTCATCAGGTTCTGAGGGCAAAGTGACGATCACGCAGGTTGCAGCCTCCGAGACACCCGCCCACAATCGGCACATGGCAGGGATGGTCCCACCCGTTGCACTTCCCTCCGCCCAACTCCCGGGAACGCCACTCGCGTCCGGCCTCGGACGGCTGAGATGGTGACCGCGTACGGCGCGCAGGCCGCTGAGCGCACCGATGTCGAGGCCCGTCCGGCGCCTCGCATCGAGGGCTCGCGCCTGCTCTCGGTGTCGGCGGCGGCGCGCCTGCTCGGCGTCAGCTCGTCGTCCCTGAGGGCCTGGGCGGCGGCCGGCCGCGTCCCCCACGTGCGCACGCCCGGCGGCCACCGGCGCTTCGAGCTCGACGAGCTGGTGCGGTGGCTGGCCGAGCGCGGAGGCGCCCCGCCCGCGCCCCAGCAGCGCCTCCAGGAGCTCGTACCGACGCGCTTCGAGGCCATGCCCGAGACCGCGGCGGTGCTCGCCGAGGCCGGCGACGATGTGCTGAGCGCGTTCGAGGAGGAGCTGTCGCGGGCCCGCTCGACGGCCCCGCGTCCGTCCGCCGCCCGGCAGAACCGCGTGCTCGGCGCCCTCGAGTCGCTGACCGACGCGCTCGAGACCGGCGATCTGGCCTCCTGCTACCGCGACGCCGAATGGGAGGGGTTCCGGCACGGGGCCTCGGGCCAGCCCGGCGACGCCCCGGTGACCGAGGCGCTGGCGCTCCGCCGTGCCGTCGATCGCGTGCTCGCGCCGAGCCTGGCGGAGAACGCGCCCGAGAGGCGCGCCGTCGAGCGCTCGCTCGACCGCATGGCCGTGCGCGTCGCGGCGGGGTACGCCGACGGGGTGCGGTGCCGCCTGCGCTCGACGCTCGAATGAGCGGGAGCGCCCGACGACCGTGACGCGGATAGGGAGCCGGGCCCGCAAGCCCGAAGGGCCGTGGCTGTCGGTGTCGGCCGCCGCCCGCGCGCTCGGCGTCAGCCCGAGCACCCTCCGCCTCTGGGCGAGCGAGGGCCGCGTGCCCAACGATCTGATGCGCGCCTATTATGTGCAGCGT
>JAEMRL010000277.1:783-1497 GCA_016463385.1 Thermoleophilia bacterium | reverse complement strand
TGCCCCACGTCCGCACCGCCGGCGGGCACCGGCGCTTCGATCCGGAGGCCCTGCGCCAGTGGCTCGCGCGCCAGCCCGCGCGCAACGCGCGCCCGGCGCGCCAGGGCGCCATCCAGATCTCCGTCGAGCCCGCGCTCGCCGAAGCCCTCCGCACCCGGGCCGATCTGGTCTCGGACGCGGTCGAGACGCTCGTCGAGGGTCCCGCCGAGGCGGCCTACCGGCGCCTGCCCCCGGCCGAGCGGCGCGGGGTGGTCCGCGCCTGGGTCGACGCGCTCGCCGACGCCTTCGAGAGCGGCAGCCTGGCCGACGCGCTGGAGCGCGCCGAGACCTACGGGCGCGGCCACGGCCTGGCCGGCTCCTCGGCCGAGGTGACCCTCGGCGGCAGCCTGGCGCTCGAGCGTGCGATGGACCGCGCCCTCGGAGCCGCGCCCGAGCCCCTCTCGGAGGACCAGCGCCGCGAGGTGGTCGCCGCGATGAGCCAGCTCACCGTGCGCGTCGCGACGGCCTGGGCCGCCGCGGTCGCCGGGCGGGGGCGCTAGCCGCTTCCCGTCCGTCCCGGCTCAGCCGGGGACGGGGATCCGCACCTTCTCGATCGTGTCGCCGCGCGTGCCGACGGCGCGCACCGACACCGCCCGGGCGGTGGCGGTGACGGCCAGGAAGTGGTGGGCGAACGCGCATTCGCGCAGTCCGCTCACCGGACGGACGCAGGGGTAG
>JAEMRL010000277.1:0-773 GCA_016463385.1 Thermoleophilia bacterium | reverse complement strand
GAGGGTCGCCCCGCCTCCGCCGGTCGTGATGTAGGTGACGCCGTCCACGACGAGCCGCTCGTACATGTGGTTGTGGCCCTGCAGGACCAGAGCGACCCGCCCGCGGCGCAGGAGGGGCGCCCAGAGGCGCCGGGCCTCGGTGGCGGGCTCGTGGAGCCCGGACGTGTAGACCGGCTGGTGGAAGGCCACGATCCGCACGGGCTCGGGCGCATCGCGCAGCTCGCGCCGCAGGAAGGCGACCTGGGCCGCGTCCCCCGGGGTGTTGCCGTCGAGGACGATCACCCGCACCGGGCCCTCGGAGAACGCATAGCGGCGGCGGGCGCCGAGCACGTCGCGCGTCGCCGTGCCGCCGAGGTCGTGGTTGCCCCATGCCGCGCGCCAGGGGATCCGCATCGCGCGCAGGCAGCGCTCGGGGCGCCAGAAGTTGGCCGTCGTCGCGACCCCGTCGGGCGAGTAGAAGTTGTCGCCGGTCGTGAGGAGGAATGCGACCGGCGACCGGCGCGCCTCGGCGCACATGCGCCGCGACACGGCGGCCTGCGCCGCCGATCCGGTCCCCCAGTCGCCCTTCACGAGGAAGCGCACGCTGTCGGTCGCGGGGGGTTGCGGCGCCTGGGCGGCGGCGGTCGCGGCCGGGACGAGCAGGGCGACGGCGACGAGCGCCGCGCGCGGGGTCACGCCGGGTCCGCGGAGTCCCCCGGCGATTCGATGTCGCGCCGGAGCTCGTCGGCGCGCCGGCGCAGCCGCCGCCGGGCGGCGTCGAGGGCGGCCTGGGG
>JAEMRL010000018.1 GCA_016463385.1 Thermoleophilia bacterium | reverse complement strand
GTGTTGATCGTCTCCCCCTCGAAGATGCCGGCGATCAGCGATCCGCCCTTGGTCATGCGGAAGACCTTCGGCATGGGCCAGGCGGGGACGTGGCTCTCGAGGCGCTCCACGGCCCGGGGGCCGAGCACCAGGACGCCGTGGGCGCCCTCACCGCCGAGGACCTTCTGCCAGGAGAAGGTGACCACGTCGAGCTTGCCGAAATCGAGGTCCTGGGCGAAGACCGCCGAGGTGGCGTCGCAGATCGTCAGCCCCTCCCGGTCGTCGGGGATCCAGGCGGCGTCGGGCACGCGCACGCCCGAGGTTGTGCCGTTCCAGGTGAAGATGACGTCGTGGGCGAAGTCGACCTCTGTCAGGTCGGGCAGCTCTCCGTAGGGCGCGCGCAACGTGCGGGTGCCCTCGAGGCGGAGCTGCTTGACCACGTCGGTCACCCAGCCCTCCCCGAAGCTCTCCCACGCGAGCACGTCCACCGGGCGCGGCCCGAGGAGCGACCAGAGGGCCATCTCCACGGCCCCGGTGTCGGACGCGGGGACGATCCCGATCAGGTGCCCCTCGGGCACCTCGAGGACCTCGCGCGTGAGGGCGATGGCCCGCTTCAGGCGGGCCTTGCCCTCGCCCGAGCGGTGGGAGCGGCCCACCAGGGCCGACTCGAGGAGCGCGGTGGACCAGCCCGGGAACTTGGCGCACGGGCCGGAGGAGAAGTGCGGTTTTGCCGGGCGCACCGGCGGCGTGGGAAGCGGCGTCGTCATCCCCCTGGGAGTGGTCTGCGGCGGCGCGCATCCTGACAGACCGGCCCGCCGGCGGGCGGCCCGGTCATCCGTGCCGGCGCATCACCTGCATCGAGACCCAGCGCACCCAGGGGTCGAGCCCGGCATCGTCCTGCACCGACGCGACGACGAAGGTCGCGAGGCCCGGGCAGCGCCGTTCGACGGTCGCGAGTATCTCCGCGACCTCCTCGGGCGCGAGCCCGTCGGCCGCGGTCAGCACGACCGCCTGCGCGTCGGCGAGCTGCAGCGAGCTCAGCGATCCGGCGTCGGCGGCGGGGATCACGGCCACCTGCACGTCCTCGCCGATCCCGTGCGCGAGGTCGAGCTCTCCGTCGCGGTCCTCCACCAGGATCAGCTCGGAGTCGGCCAGGCGGCTCACCACCCGCTCGAGGCCCGAGCGCCAGTGCGCCGACGGCTCCACCACCTCGCGGACGCCGGCGGCCTCCGCCCCGGCCTCCGCCGCGCCGGCCTCGCCGGCGGCCACGTTCGCCTGGACGACGACCGCGTCGAACTGGCCGAGGTGCGCCAGTGAGCGCATGATCAGGGTGGTCTTGCCCGCGCCCGAGGGGCCGGCGATGCGGATCACGGTCGGCCGGGGATGCCGGCGGCCGATCCCCCGGCCGATCGCCGTCCGCACGATGCCGAGCACGTCGGAGCGCGTGATGACACCCACCGGCAGCCCGGCGTCGCGCACGAGGACGGCCTCGGCGTCGCCCATCAGCGCCCGCATCCCGGCGTCGGCGCTGGCGTCCGAGGAGATCTCCTCGACCCGGTCGCGCCCGAGCATCACGACCCGGCCGTCGCCGGTCGCGACCCAGACGCCCAGCAGGTGGCCGTCCTCCACGATCGGCAGGTGATGGATGTCCGCGTCCTCCATCAGGCGCCGCAGCGCCGCGCGGTCCTGCTCGGCGGCCGACACCAGGATCGGGTGCGAGGTCATCACGTCCTTGGCTCTCATGCCGTCGGCTCCGATCGCGTCGGTGGATGGATCGCGTCCGCGACGGCGTCCGGGCGGACCACGAGGACCGGACAGGGCGCGTGGTCGACGAGGTGCCGGGTGACGCTGCCGAGGACGGCCGCGCCCCAGCCCCCGTGGTGGCGGGCGGCCACCAGGAGGTCGACTCCGGCGGTCCCGGCCCAGCGGGCGATCTCGGGTCCGGGACGGCCCTCCAGCAGCACCGGCACGGCCCCCGGCACCGTCCGCACCAGGTCGTCCAGCCAGGCCCGCTCCTGCGCGTTGATGTCGCGGGGCGAGGCGACGCTCTCGCCGTCGACCGAGTCGACGATCAGCGGCACCGGCGCCACGTGGACGAGGCTGAGGACGCCCTCGCCGGGCACCCAGAGCTCGCGCGCGTGCTCGAGGGCGGCCATCGAGGCCGGCGTCTCATCGACGCAGCAGCCGATGTGCCCGTAGAGCGACAGAGCCGTCACGACGCGGCCCCGCCCGTGAGGGCACCGGCGATGCCGGCCGCGAGCGCGGCGACGGGGGCCCGGTCGCGCCCCTCGCCGTCCGGCGCGACCACCACGCGCTGCCGCGCTCCGGGATCGCGCTCCGGGCGGCCGCCCACGGTCAGATGCTCCCGCGCCCCGGTCATGAGGCGGACCGCCGCGACTCCCGGCGGATCCCCGCCGGGCGGCCCCGCGCCGAGGGGGCCGCTGCTGAGCAGCCACACGGGCAGGGAGGAGAGGACGGCCGCATGCCGGGCAGCGTAGCGCCGCGCGGGGGTCTGCCACCTGCCGTGGTGCACGGCGCTCGCGATCACGACCGCGTCGCAACCGTCCGGGCCGGGAGCGGCCTCGGCGGGCTCGGCGCGGGCGTCGAGGCCGGCGTGGCGCATGTCCTGCACCAGCGCCTCGGCGATCGCCCGCGTGGCGCCGTCACCCCCGGCCACGACGACGAGCACGCAAGGCGGGGGACGGTCCATGGAACCACGGTACGTCGACGACGCCCGGACGCCAGCGGTGCGTTCCCCGCGGGCCCCTGCGGCAAGCCCGCACGCGCGCTGCACGCCTCACCGATGGCGCGGGCGGCGGGCGGGCCCAGCATGGGGTCCACCGGCGCCGCTTCCCGGAGCCCGAGGAGGGAGGTCCCCATGGACAGGCCGTACGACCGGATCGCCGTCTGCATCGACCGCGACCAGATGGCCCACCAGGTGATCGCCGAGGGCCTCAGGCTCGCCGGCGGAGACGCCTCGGCGCTGCAACTCGTGCACGTGGTCCCGCCGCCGCACACGGCCGTCGCGGGCCCGTTCGCCTACATCGCCCCGGTGACCGAGATGTGGAGCGAGGCGGAGGCCTGGCTCGAGGACCGCGCCCGGGAGCACCCGGGCTCGACCGCGGTCCTCCTCGACGGATCCCCGGCCCGCGCGCTGTGCGCCTGGGCCGGCACCCACCGGATCGACCTGATCGTGGCGGCGGCGCACCGCGGCCGCGTGGAGAGGGCGATGCTCGGCGGCTTCGCCGCGCACATCGCCTACCACGCGCCCTGCTCCGTCCTCCTCGTGCACGCCCCGGCGGACCGGGACGCGAACGCCGCGTCCCACGCCTCCGCGGGCGCGAACGAGATCGCCTAGCCGGCGAGCCGCAGGGCCTCGTCGCGCACGAGGTCCTGCGGCCGGCCGGTGTCGAGCGCCCGCGCCTCGGGCCAGGGGTCGGAGGCGGCGGCGAGCCGGGCGGCGATCTCCGGCGTCGCGTCGGACGCGCCCTCCCCCGCCGCGCGTCGCCGCATGATCCGCGCGGCCGCCTCGGCCGGGTCGAGCCGGCACTCGATCTCGACCAGGCGCGCGCCGGCCGCCCGTGCCGCCGCCCGTGCCGCCGCCCGGCGCCCGGCATCGCTCCACGAGGCGTCGAGCACGACGTCCACTCCGAGCGCGAGGCGCTCCCGGGCGCGCCGCACCATCGCCTCGTAGACCGCGCCGGTGACGGCGGGCGCGTACAGGCCCCGCTCGAAGGCGCCCGGATCGGCCGGTGAGAGAGGCAGTCCGGCCCGGTCCTTGCGGGTCTCGTCCGAGCCGATCACCTCCCACCCGCGCGCTTCGCCGATGGCGCGGGCGACGGTGGTCTTGCCCGTGCCCGGGGCGCCGCCCACCAGCGCCATCCTCACCTGCGCGCGATCGAGGTGCCGCAACGACAGCTCCTGCAGCGACCGTGCCCGCGCACCCGCGCCCGGGTCACCCTGCCCGGCGCGCAGGGCCGCCACCTTGGCGCGCACGTGGGCTCGGTAGGCGATGTAGTGATGGGCCAGCGATGCCGGGTGGTCCTCCCCGAGGCACCTCCCCCACTCGTCCAGCAGCAGGGCGCCGAGGGCCGGATGCCCGTGGGCCTCGAGATCCATCGCGAGGAATGCGATGTCGCCGAGCACGTCGCCGTGCCGCAGGCGGTCGGCGAAGGCGAGGCAGTCGAGCACGCGGGGTCCGTCCGCCAGGCAGAAGACGTCGTCGGACAGCAGGTCGCCGTGGCCGTCGCGTATCCGGCCCGCCGCGACCCGGCGCTCGAGCAGCGGCACCCGTCCGGCGAGATAGGCGCGGGAGAGCGCGCGGGCGCGCGCGATCCCCTCGGGCGGGACCACGGCCGGGACGATCGCGCCGAGCTGGTCGAGACCCTCCTCCCAGAGGCCGAGCACCGCCTCGAGGCTGCCCGCCCGCGCGATCCGGTCGGACGTGGGCGCCTCCCGGTGGAAGCCGGCCACCGCGCGGGCGACCTCGCGGATCCGCTGCGGCGCCTCCGGCGTGGCGAGCAGGGCCGACAGGCGCCGCGACGCGGGCATGCGCCTCATCTCGACGAGGTGGTCGCGCGGGACGCCGTCCTCGCCGGCGACGTCGAGCACGCCGAGGTAGACGTCCGGCGCGAACCGCCGGTTCACCTCCGTCTCGCGCCGGCACGCCGCCAGGCGGTCGACGCGGAGCCGGTGGTCGAGGAACCCCATCGCGACCGGCTTGAGCAGCTTGAACGCACGATCGCCGATCAGCGCGATCACCGAGACGTGGGTCTCGACGATCTCGGCAGGGGGTTCGGGCGCTCCGGTCATCGCGGCCCCTCCGGCACGGCGGCGTGGTCGGCCTCCGAGTGTGCCCCGGCGGGGCCGGCGGGGCATCCGTGCGCGGGCGCCCGGCGCTGCGGGTTTCTCCGGGTGCGAGCCCGCGCCGCGCCGGTGGCCCCGGGCGGCGCCGCGGCTACGGCAGGGCCGTCAGTCGTCCTCGGTCAGCAGGCCCGCGTGGAGCGCCGTGCGCACCAGGCCGGCGCGCGTGCTGACGCGGAGCTTGGTCATGACGTGGGCGCGGTGGCTCTCGACGGTGCGGACGCTGACGACCAGGCGCTCGGCGATCTCCTGGTTGGTGTGGCCGAGGGCCAGCAGCCGCAGCACCTCGCGCTCGCGCGAGGTGAGCTCGTCGAGCGGGCCGTTGCGCTCGGCCGGCGCGGCGAGGGCCGCCCCGAGGGAGGGGTGCACGTAGCGCTCGCCCGCCGCGACGGCGTGGATCGCCCGGATCAGGTCCTCGTCGGCGGCGGCCTTCAGGAGGTAGCCGTCGGCGCCGGCGTCGAACGCCTTGCGGACGTCGTTCGCCTGGTCGTGCATCGAGAGCACCAGGATCCGCACGCCGGGCTGGCGCTCCTTGATGCGGGTGGCCCCCTCGAGGCCCCCGATGCCCGGCATCTCGATGTCGATCACCACCACGTCGGGCTGCAGCCGGGGCAGCGCGCGCAGCGCGGCCTCGGCCGACTCCGCCTCCCCGACGGGCTCGAAGCCCGCCTCGCGCTCGAGCAGCAGCCGCACGCCGGACCGCAGGACGGCGTGGTCATCCACGAGCATGATCCGGATGGGACCGCTCATCGGGGAATCTCCAGATCGACGACGACGGCGCTCCCCGCTCCGGGGGAGGACTCGATGCGCAGGTTGCCGCCGAGCAGCTCGACGCGCTCGCGGATGCCGACCAGCCCGAGGCGCGACGTGGGCGACTCGGGGTCGAAGCCGACACCGTCGTCCTCGACGACGATCCGCAGCCGCGACCCGCTGGCCGCCGCGAGGACGCTCGCATGGCTCGCGCCGGCGTGCCGCGAGATGTTGGTCAACGATTCCTGCACGGTACGGAACACTACGGTCTGGACGTCGTCGGGGAGCTCGGGGGTGATGCCGCGCACGTCGACGTCCACCTCGAGGCCGGCCGCGCGCAGACGGTCGGCCTGCTCCTCGATGGCGTCGGCGAGACCGCGCTCGAGCAGCCGCGCGGGCCGGAGGCGGATGGCGAGCTCGCGCAGGCTGCGCGCGGCGTCGCCCACCGAGCCGCGCAGATCCTCCACGCGACGGCGCGCCTCGGGCGTGCTGACCTCGTCCTCGAGGGTGCGCAGGTGCACCGCGAGTGCCGTCAGCACCTGCCCCACCTCGTCGTGCAGCTCACGGGCCACGCGCGCGCGCTCCGACTCCTGGGCGGCGACGGCGCGGCGCAGGCCCTCGGCCGCGGCCTGGTCGCGCGCTGCCGCGGCCTCGCGGCGCGAGGTCTCCTGCATGGCCTCGCGCTCGGCGGCCACCGAACGCGCGTTGGCCAGGGCGATCGCGACCTGGCTGGAGAAGGTCTCCAGCAGGCGGCGCGCCCCGATGTCGAAGGGGCGCCAGCCGATCGCCACCAGGGCGCCGGCGAGCTCGCCGCCGACCTCGAGGGCGGAGGCGACGACCACGGGGGCCCCGAGAGTCTCGCGCAGCGAGGTCTCGAGCAGGTCCATCTCCATCGGCACGCGCACGCCCTCGAGGCCGAGGGCGTCGACCCCGTGGGCGTACTGGAAGGTCAGCCGCCCGCCGTCGGCCACCGCGAACCCGACGGTGTCGGCGCCGGTGAGGCGCCGGGCCCGCCGGGCGACCAGGGGCAGCAGGGCCTCCACGTCGAGCGTCCCGAGCACCGCCCGCGCGATCTCGAGGACGCTCTCCAGCTCGCCGGCCCGGCGGCTCTCGGCCTCGAAGCGTCGCAGGTTGTCCACCGCGACCGCGGCCTGGGAGGCGAAGGTCTGGGCGATCTGCTCGTCCTCGGCCGTGAACCCGCCCCCGACCTTGTCGGTGAGGTAGAGGTTGCCGAAGGCCTCCCCGCGCAGCATCACGGGGACCCCGAGGAAGGAGGTCATGGGCGGGTGGCCCGGCGGGAACCCGGCGGACCGCGGGTCGTCCTCCATCCGGTTCAGGCGCAGGGTGCGGGCGTCGCGGATCAGGGCCCCCAGCAGGCCGCGACCGCTCGGCGGGTCGCCGATCGCCGCCCGCTCCTCCTCACTGAGCCCGGCGGTGACGAACTCGGCGAGCCGCGTGCGGCTCGCGTCGAGCACGCCGAGCGCGGCATAGCGCGCGCCCACCACCTCGCGCGCGGCCTGCACGATGCGCGTGAGGAGGTCGTCGAGGGCGAGCTGACGCCCCAGTGACAGGCCCGCATCGACCAGGCTCGCCATCCGGGCCCGCGCGTCCTCTGCGCGTACGCGTGCGCCGTCGACCCCGATACGGGAGGCGATCAACCCCGCCAGCACCTCCAGGGAGGCCATCGCCTCGCCCTCGGCGACGGAGCTCGCGGGGTCGATGCTGCCGAGCAGGGTCGCGTTCAGGCCCTCCTCGACCGGCACGGTGGCGATCAGCGCCGCGCCGCCCGACCCGCCCGCCGACTCGAGGAACGCCGCCTGATCGGTGGGATCGTCGCGGAGGGGGTAGCCGGGGATGTCGACCGGCCACGAGGCCCGGACCGCCCTGCCGTCGGGGTCGCCGACGACGATGGCCACCGCGTCGAGACCCGCGACATGGGACGCGAAACGCAGGAGCTCCGCATCGTCGTGAGTGGCCCGCGCCCCCTGCGCGGATGCGCCGGGCGGTCCCTCGTCGCCGGTCACTGGCATGCGACGAGGCTTGTCCCGCGCGAACCCGATGTCAAGTCCCGACCCCGGGTGCTTCAGCCGGGGGCCGCCGCGCCCGCGGCCCGCAGCTCGCCCGGCGCACGGGAGAGGGCCGGCCGCACGACCAGGACCGGACACGGCGCGTGACCGGCGAGGTCGTGCACGAGCCGGGCGCGGCCAGCACGTGGCGGGTCGCCCGTCCCGGAGCCGACGACGAGCAGGTCGATGCCGGCCCCCGCGGCCCAGGCCCCGACGGCGTCGGCGGCCGGCCCGTTGAGGCACACGGCCTCGGCGCCGGGTATGCCCCGGGCGGTCGCGCGCAGCTGTTCACGTGCCGCGGCGCCGGGGTCGTCGCGGCGCAGCACGGCGGCGACATCGAGGGCGCCGGGCTCCGGGGGCGCACCCACGTGAATGAGGCTCAGCCTGCCCGCGGACGCCCGCCAGAGGCTGATCGCGGTGCCGAGGGCCGTCACGCCGCACGAGGGGCCGTCGATCAGGCAGCCGATGTGGGCGAAGGAGGCCCCCATCCGGTCAGTGCCCTTCGCCGCCCAGGATCATCGCGGTCACGATCATCGAGCCGATCGCCAGGACAGCCCAGATGCCGTACAGGAAGATCTCGCCGATGGGCATGCCACCCCTCCTCGTCCGTGGAAACGTCCCCACGACGCTAGGAGCAGGGCGGCGGCGGCCACATGGGCGACACCACCGATCGGTTCCGCGGTTTTCCCGCAGTGGCCGCGCAGTACGATCGCCGGGTCAGCACCACGGGCCCCACACCTGTTCGCGGCACGCCGCCGGTCGGGCGGGCCACCGCTCACCGGCTGCACCGCTTCCGCCGCCGGCGCGCGCGCCGGGGCCTCGGCGCCCTGGGGTTCCTGGCCGTCCTCGGCCCGGGACTGCTCGCGGGCCTGTCCGACGACGATCCCGCGGGGATCACGACCTACTCGATCCTCGGCGCCGAGCACGGATACGCGTTGCTGTGGGTGCTGCTGCTGTCGACGGCGGCGCTGGTCGTGTTCCACGAGCTCGCCGCGCGCACCGGCGTCGTGACCGGCAAGGGGCTGGTGCTGCTGGTGCGCGAGCACCACGGCCGCCCGGCGGCCGCCATCGCGGTGGGCGCCCTGGTGATCGCCAACGTCGGCACCCTCTGCGCCGAGCTGGCCGGGGTGGCGATCGGGGCCGACCTCCTCACCGGGGCGGGACGGGTGCCGTCGGTGCTGATCGCCGCCGTCGTCGTGTCGGCGCTCGTGCTCCGCAGCGGGTTCCACCGGGTCGAGCACGTCCTGCTGGCCCTCAGCCTCGTCTTCGTCTCGTACGTCGCCGCGGGCATCATGGCCGGCCCCGACTGGGGCGCCGCCGCCCGGGGCCTCGTGGAGCCGCGCATCCCCGCCGACCGGGACGCGGTCCTGATCGCCGTGGCGACCCTGGGGACGACGCTCGCGCCCTGGGGGCTGGCGTTCATGCAGAGCTACGCGGTGGACAAGCACCTGACCACGGCCGACCTGCGCTACGAGCGCATCGACGTGGTCACGGGAGCCCTGCTGACGGGCGTGATCGGCTTCTTCGTGGTGATCGCCTGCGCGGCCACGCTCCACCCGGCGGGCGTCTCGATCGAGGACGGAGCCGACGCGGCCCGGGCGCTGGAGCCGCTCGCGGGCTCGGGCGCGGCGCTGCTGTTCGGGCTCGGCATCCTGGGGGCTGCGCTGCTGGCGGCCGCGGTGGTGCCGCTCTCGACCGCCTACTCGGTGTGCGAGGCGGCCGGGCACCCCGCCGGCCTCGACCAGCGGCCGCGGCAGGCGCCGCTGTTCTACGGCTCCTACCTCGCCGCCATGGCCGTCGCGGCGGGCATCGTGCTCGTGCCGTCCGTGCCGCTCGTGCCTGTGCTCTACCTCACGCAGGTGCTGAACGCCGTGCTCCTGCTGGCGATCCTGCCGTTCATGGTGCGCCTCGGTCGCGATCCCGCGGTGCTCGGTGCCCATCGCATCGGGCGTGCCGGCCTTGCGCTCTGCACCACCCTCATCGTCGCCGTGGCGGGCGCCTGCGCGCTGCTCGGGGCGCTCGCCCTCGGGGTGGGCTGACCGCCGCGGCCCGCCCGCGGCGCCGCGCGGCGCTCAGGGTTGGCGGGCCGCGACCGATATGCGAAGGGGACGAATGTCCGAGAGCCCTCAAGACGTCGATTGCGGAGGTTTGCGAAGTGGACACCATCCGGGTGGGGATGATCGGAGCCGGGGAGACGGGCACCCCGTTCCTCCGCCAGCTCTTGGGAGCGGACTTCGTCGAGGTGGTCGGCGTCGCCGACCTCGACGCGGACGCGCCCGGCATGGCGCTCGCGCGCGCGCACGGCCGGCCGACGACCCAGGACTTCATGGATCTCGCCGACCTCGGGACCGAGGTGGACATCCTCATCGACGCGACCGGCGTCGCCGAGGTCCGCGACCGCCTGCGCACCACGCTCCAGGAGTCGGGCAACCGCCACACGATCATCATGCACGAGATGATCGCCGTGCTGATGATGTCGCTCTCCCAGGGCCGCCTGGTGGCGACCAAGCACGGTGCGGTCGACTACGAGACCCCCTCCGCCGTCGCGGGTCCGGGGATCTGATCCCGCCGATCCGGGGCCGCCCGCGCGGCGGCCCCGGGCACGGCGCCCACCGCCGTCCGCGGGCGGATCCGTAGTCGCCCGTACGACCGCTCCGCGCGCGCCCGGTGTGCCGCGCGACCCCGCAGGGTCACATTCGGGGTGATGGGCGTCGCGCCGGGTCGGGCGCCTCGTCCCCGGACCACGGCGAATGGGAGGCACGTCATGGCGGTCATGCTGCTGGCGCAGTACGAGGTCGCCGATGCGGGGCGCTTCCTCGAGGCGTTCGACGGATACGAGCAGGAGCGGCGCCGGGCGGGCGCCGTCGTCCGCGGCCTGCTGAGCCCCGCCGACGAGCCGTCGGTGATGCTCGCCGCGATCGGGTTCGACACCCGCGAGCAGGCCGAGGCGTTCGCCGCCGATCCCGGGCGCGCCGCGACGCTCAAGGCCGCCGGGGTCACGCGGACGACCGATCGCATCCTCGAGGTCGTGCGCCCTCTCTCGCCCGTCGGCGCGGCCTGAGGCCGGCGGCGGAGGCGAGGGAGACGCCCCGTGTTCCAGGTCCGCATCCACGGCCGCGGAGGCCAGGGCGTGGTGACCGCCGCCGAGATGCTCTCGGTCGCGGCGTTCGGCGAGGGGCGCGAGGCGCAGGCCTTCCCGAGCTTCGGATCAGAGCGCATGGGCGCGCCGGTGGTCGCGTTCTGCCGGATCGACGACCGTCCGATCCGCCTGCGGGAGCCGGTCACCGATCCGGACGCGCTGCTCGTCCAGGACGCCACGCTGCTCCACCAGGTCGACCTGTTCGCCGGCCTACGGGACGACGGCTGGATCCTGATCAACTCGCCACGGAGCTTCGATGATCTCGGTGTCGGCGCGCTGACCGAGCGCTTCCGTCACGACCGCCTGCTCACGGTGCCCGCGACCGAGCTCGCGCTCCGCCACATCGGCAGGCCGATCCCGAACACCGTCCTGCTCGGGGGCTTCTGCGCGGCGACCGGCCTCATCTCCCTCGAGTCGCTCGCGCGCGCCGTGGGCGAGCGCTTCTCCGGAGAAGTCGCCGAGTCGAACGTCGCCGCCGCCCGCGCCGCCCACGCCTGGGTGACGTCCGAGATGGGGGAGTTCGCGCATGCGCCGGCAGATTGAGGGTGCGAAGGGCGTCGCGGAGGTGGTGGCCGCATGCCGGCCCCAGGTGATCTGCGCCTATCCGATCACGCCCCAGACCCACATCGTCGAGGGACTCGGCGCGCTGGTGAGGACCGGGGCCCTCCGGGGGTGCGAGTTCGTGAACGTGGAATCGGAGTTCGCGGCGATGTCGGTGGCCATCGGCGCCAGCGCGGCGGGGGCGCGCGCTTACACGGCCACCGCCAGCCAGGGCCTGCTCTTCATGTCCGAGGCCCTCTACAACGCCTCCGGGCTCGGCCTGCCGGTCGTCATGACCGTGGCGAACCGGGCGATCGGTGCCCCGATCAACATCTGGAACGACCACTCCGACGCGATGTCCCAGCGCGACTCGGGCTGGATCCAGCTCTACGCCGAGACCAACCAGGAGGCGATCGACCTGCACGTGCAGGCCTTCCGGCTCGCCGAGGAGATGTCGGTGCCGGTGATGGTCTGCATGGACGGCTTCGTCCTGACGCACGCCTTCGAGCCGCTGGAGGTCCCCACGCAGGAGGACGTCGATGCGTTCCTGCCCCCCTTCACGCCGCGTCAGGTGCTCGACCCCTCGGAGCCCGTGAGCATCGGGGCGATGGTCGGGCCGGAGGCCTTCACGGAGGTCCGCTACCTGGCCTTCCACCGCCAGAGGGAGGCGCTCGGCCGCATACCGGAGATCGCGGCGGAGTTCGCCGCGGCGTTCGGGCGCGACTCCGGCGGACTGCTGCACACCTACCGCTGCGAGGACGCCCGGACGGTCGTCCTCGCGATGGGATCGGTGCTCGGCACGCTCAAGGACACCGTCGATGCGCTGCGCGACGAGGGCGTCGCCATCGGGGTCGTGGGGCTCACGTCGTTCCGCCCCTTCCCGATGGCGGCCGTCAGGGAGGCGGTCGGCGGCGCCGAGCGGTTGATCGTGCTGGAGCGGGCCTTCTCGGTGGGCGTCGGCGGGATCGTGTCGGCCGACGTCCACATGGCCGTCGCGGGTCTCGGGCAGCTCCACCACACCGTCATCGCCGGGCTCGGTGGACGCCCGGTGACGCGCGCGTCGCTGCGGCGGATGATGCTCGAGGCGGTGGAGGGGCGCCTGGAGCCGCTGACCTTCCTCGACCTCGATCGCGACCTGATCGATCGCGAGCTCGCACGGGTGCGCGCCCGGCCGCGCTCGGGCCCGGCGGCCGAGAACATCCTGCGCGACGTCGGCGTCGTCGGCGCGCGCCCGCACTGAGGAGCGTCCGTGGGCACCAGGGAGATCCGCTACTTCCAGGTCGGCAGCCACGCCGTGGGCAACCGGCTGCTCGACCCGGAGCAGCGCACGGTGCAGGCGGACCCCGAGCGGGCGAACGCGCTCACCTGCGGGCACCGCGCCTGCCAGGGCTGCGGTGAGGCACTCGGGGCCCGCTACGTCGTGGACGCCGCCCTCCGCGCGACGGCCGGCCGGCTGGTCGCGGTCAACGCCACGGGCTGCCTGGAGGTCTTCTCGACGCCGTACCCGGAGACGTCCTGGCAGTTGCCGTGGCTCCACTCGCTGTTCGGGAACGCCCCGGCGGTCGCGACCGGCGTGGCCGCCGCGTTGCGCGCTCAGGGGCACGAGGACGTGCGCGTCCTGGCGCAGGGCGGCGACGGGGGGACGGTCGACATCGGCTTCGGCTGCCTGTCGGGGATGTTCGAGCGCGACGACGACGTGCTGTACGTCTGCTACGACAACCAGGGCTACATGAACACCGGCGTCCAGCGCTCGGGAGCGACGCCGCCCGGCGCCCGGACGGCCACCACCGAGGCCGTCGGCGACGCGCCCGGCGCCCCCTTCGGGCAGGGTAAGGACGTCCCCCGCATCGCGATGGCCCACGGGGTCGGCTACGTCGCGACGGCGACCGTCGCGGACCTGCGCGACCTCGAGGGGAAGGTCGAGCGGGCGATGGAGGTGCGCGGGGCGCGGTACCTCCACGTCCTGGTGCCGTGCCCTCTCGGCTGGGGGAGCCCTCCCGCCCTGACCATCCGGATCGCCCGCCTGGCGACCCAGACGGGCCTCTTCCCCGTCTACGAGGCGCGCGACGGCGAGGTGACGGGCGTGACCACGATCCGCCGGCACGTCCCGGTCGAGGAGTACCTGCGCCCGCAGAAGCGCTTCGCGCACCTCTTCTCGCACCCATCGGGCCCCGCCGCCCTGGCGCGCATCCAGGAGATGGCCGACCGCAACATCGAGCGCTACCGGCTGCTCGGCGACGGGGGGGCGACCTGATGGACAGGCCATTCGCGATCACGCTCGACGTCGGCTCCTCGCGCGCGAACCACACCGGCTCATGGCGCACCGACCGCCCGGAGTACGTCCGCAACCTGCCGCCATGCAACGGCGCGTGCCCCGCGGCGGAGGACGTTCAGGGCTGGCTCTTCCACGCCGAGGGAGGCGACTACGAGGCCGCGTGGCGGGCGATCATGCGCGACAACCCGTTCCCCGCCGTCATGGGACGGGTCTGCTACCACCCGTGCGAGAGCGCCTGCAACCGGGGGCACCTCGACGAGGCGGTCGGCATCAACGCCGTGGAGCGCTTCCTGGGCGATCTCGCGATCGAGGGCGGCTGGCGGATGCCGGTGGACGCGCCACCCTCGGGGCGGAGCGTCCTCGTCGTCGGAGCGGGGCCCTCGGGGCTGAGCGCGGCGTACCACCTCCGGCTGCTCGGTCACGCGGTGGAGGTCCGCGACGCGGCGGCGGCGGCCGGCGGGATGATGCGCTACGGCATCCCGCGCTACCGCCTCCCGCGGCCCGTCCTCGACGCCGAGATCGCGCGCATCGCCGACATGGGCGTCGAGATCACGCTGGGGCGGGCGGTGACGGACCTCGCGGGGGCGATGGCGGACGGAGGGCACGACGCCGCCTTCCTGGCCGTCGGCGCGGGAGTCGGCAGACGGGCGTACGTGCCCGCCGGCGCCGCCGCGCGGATCATCGACGCCGTCTCGTTCCTCCACGGCATGGCCGAGGACGAGCCGCCTCGCATCGGGCGCCGGGTCGTGGTCTACGGCGGCGGCGACACGGCCATCGACGCCGCTCGGACCGCGCGGCGGATGGGAGCCGAGCCCGTCATCGTCTACCGGCGCACCAGGGCGCGCATGCCGGCCCACGACGCCGAGGTCGAGGAGGCGCTCGAGGAGGGGATCCTGGCGCGATGGCTGACGACGATCACCCACGTCGAGGCCGGAGAGGTCACGGTGGAGCGCATGGAGCTCGACTCCGAGGGCTTCCCACAGCCGACCGGCGAGACCGAGACGCTCGCCGCCGACACGGTGATCCTCGCCGTGGGCCAGGACTGCGACCTCTCGCTCGTGGAGGGCCTCCCCGGCGTCGAGATCGCCGACGGGGTCGTCAGCGTGGGTCCCGACATGATGACGGGGCGGGCGGGCGTCTTCGCCGGAGGCGACATGGTGCCCGCCGAGCGCACGGTCACCACCGCCGTCGGGCACGGTCGGCGCGCGGCGCGTCACGTCGACGCGTGGCTGCGCGGCGCGGCCCACACGCCTGCGCCGCGGCCACCGGCTGCGGGCCTGGACGCGATCGAGCCCTGGTACTTCGAGGACGCGCCGCACGCGATGCGCCCGCGCCTGGAGGCGGCACGGCGCGCGTCCACCTTCGACGAGGTGGTGACCGGCCTGGACGAGTCCACCGCCCTCTTCGAGGCCCGGCGGTGCCTGTCGTGCGGCAACTGCTTCGAGTGCGACAACTGCTACGGGGTCTGTCCCGACAACGCGATCACGAAGCTCGGTCCGGGGAAGGGCTACCGGATCGATCTCGACTTCTGCAAGGGCTGCGGCATCTGCGTCCAGGAGTGCCCCTGCGGGGCGATGGCGATGCGCCCCGAGCCCGCCTGAGAGACCCCGGCCAGCCCGCTGCCGCGCGCGCCCCCAGTGGCGCGGGGCGGTAGCTTTCGACCATCGGCAGACACTCCGAGATCATCCGCCTCCCGTCGCCGGGCACCGCCGCGAGGGGGGGGCTCGGGGCTCGCGTGGCGCCCGGGCGCGCCGCCGCGGTGGGCGGGGCTCCGCCCGGAGACGCTGCCCGGATCC
>JAEMRL010000276.1 GCA_016463385.1 Thermoleophilia bacterium | reverse complement strand
GGGCAGCTCGGGCTCGCGGGCCACGGTGGCGGCCACCATGCGCCGCTGGCGGGCGCGCAGCGAGTCGGAGATGCGGGTGAGGATGGCGTTGCCGGCGGCGGCGCCGATGGTGTGGTGGAAGGCGCGGTCGGCGGCGACGAACCCGGTGAGGTCGCCCTCGTCGAGCAGGCGCTCCTGGCGGGCGATCAGCTCGTGCAGCTCGGCGATCACCGGCGCGGCCGCGGGGCCGCCGGCCGCCAGGCGCTCGGCGCTGTGGCGTTCCACCAGCGTGCGCGTCTCCATCACGTCGCGCACCTCGGCCGGTGAGACCGGCACCACCAACGCCCCGCGCTTGGGGTAGAGGCGCATCAGCCCCTCGGCCTCCAGCAGCAGGAAGGCCTCGCGCACCGGCGTGCGCGACACCTCGAGGGCCTCGGCCACCTCGCCCTCGCTGAGCAGCTCGCCGCCCGGGTAGCCGCCGTCGAGGATCCGCTCCTTCACGAACGCGTAGACGCGGTCCTTGGCCGGCAGAGGTCGGGGAGTCGTGGCCATGTCGCATCTCTATCGGCGGGGGTGGCCGCAGGCAACCGCGTCTGCTAGAAACACGACATGCATCTAAGACGTACCGGAGCAGGGGCGATGGACGGGAACCGCCGCGCGTGGCTGGTCTGGGGTCTCGCGGCGGGCTTCTACCTCGTGGCGCTCTTCCACCGCATGAGCCTCGGCGTCGCCTCGCTCGACGCGCAGCGCCGCTTCGACCTGTCGCCCGGCACCATCGCGACGCTCTCGGCGCTGCAGCTCGGCCTCTACCTGGTCATGACGATCCCGGCGGGCCTCGCGGCCGACCGCATCGGTCCCCGCCGCGCGCTCGCCATCGGCCTGGTCGCGATGGCGATCGGCGAGACCACCTTCGGGCTGGCCACCTCGGCCCCGTTCGCGCTCGGCGGCCGGGCGCTGGTCGGCGCCGGCGACGCCTTCATGTTCCTGTCGGTGCTGCGGGTCGCCCAGAACTGGTTCCCGGCACATCGCTACGCCCTGCTCGCCTCGCTGACGGGGCTGGCGGGCGCCCTCGGCCAGATCGGCACCACCGTCCCGCTCGGGCTGTCGCTGGACGGCGCCGGCTGGACGGCCACCTTCGTCACCAGCGGCCTGGTCACCGGGGCGCTCGCGATCCTCTGCCTGCGCGCGGTGCGCGACCGGCCCGCGGGCGCCCACGCTCCCGGGGCGGGCGGCGCGCCCGGGCACGACCCGATCCTGCGCACGCTGCGCGCGGCCTGGGCGCGCCCGGCCACGCGGCACGCCTTCTGGGCCCACTTCGGCCTGATGGGCCCCTTCGTCGCGATCACCGCGCTCTGGGGCTATCCCTATCTGGTCCGGGCCCAGGACGTCGCCCCCGGCGTCGCCCGCACCTGGCTGATGATCTGCGTCATCGCCTTCGCCGTCTCGGCGCCGCTGTTCGGGGCGATCGTCGCGCGGGCTCCGGGCACGCGCACCGGCCTGCTGCTCGGCACCACCCTCGCGGTCGCCTGCGCCTGGGCGGCGACCCTGCTGTGGCCGGGCGGCCACCCCCCGGCCGTCGTCCTGCTGGTCACCCTCGTCGTCACGGGCACCGGCGGCGCCTGCGCGATGCTCGCCTTCGACGTCGCGCGCGCCGGCAACCCGGCCCAGAGCGCCGGTGGCGCCACCGGGCTCGCCAACACCGGCGGCTTCAGCGCTGCCGTCGGCGTCCAGCTGGCGGCGGCGGGGATGCTCCACCTCGGCGCGGCGAGCATCCAGGTCGCCCTGCTGCCCATGCTCGGCCTGCTGGCCCTGGCCTGCGTGCAGGGTGTCCGCTTCGCGCTCGCGGGGCGCGGGGCGGCAGGAGGGCCGGCGCAGCCCGCGGCGAATCGCCTCGTGACGGCGACTCCAGGGAGCAGCGCGGCATGAGCGAACTCGCACCGGTCCACGTCGGCCCCGAGGGCGGTGACACCGTCTTCCTCGTGGGCGACACCTACACCACGCTGCTCACCGGGGCGCAGACCGGCGGCGCGTTCACGCTGCTCGAGGCCCTCGTGCCGCCCGACACCGGGCCGCCCCCGCACCGCCATCACGCCGAGGACGAGACCTTCATCCTGCTGGAGGGCCGGCTCACCTTCCGCCTCGGCGACGACGTGATCGAGGCGACCGCCGGCACCACGATCTTCGTGCCGCGCGAGCACGTCCACAGCTTCCGCACCGCCGGCGACTCGCCGGCGCGCATGCTGTTCATGTACTCGCCCGCCGGGATGGAGGGGATGTTCGCCGAGATCGGCAGCCCCGGTGTCCGCGGGCAGCAGGGTCCTCCCCTCGGTGCGGCCGACGTCGAGGCGATGATCGGCGTGGCCGCCAAGTACAACTTCTCGATGGCGGTCTAGGCGCCCCCGAGGGCGACGAGGGCGACGCCGATCGCCACGATGCCGACGCCGACCACCTGACGGCGCACGAGGCGCTCGCTGAAGACGAGGAACGCCCCGAGGGCGGTGAGCGCCGCGAACTGCGACGACACCACCGAGGTGATCGCGATGCCCTCCCGGGCGCCCCAGGCGAACGAGAGGATGCCGAGCACCTCGAAGATCCCCGCCACGAAGGCGAGTCGGCCGAGGCGAGGCGCCACCAGGGGCCGGGCGCCGGCGACGAGCGCGCCGACGAGGACGGCGACGCCCACGACCCGCGCCGGCAGGGCGACCCAGCCGATCGGCACCGAGGCGCTCGCCTGGCCCGCCGCGAACAGGCTGAGGCCGAAGAAGGTGGCGGCGCCGACGGCGAATGCGATCGCCCCACGCCGGCCCGGGACGGTGGTGCGCAGGCTGGCCTCGGGGCCGAGCGCCACCATCACGACGCCGGCGACCAGCGGCACGAATCCGATCATGGTGAGGGTCGCCGGGCGCTCGCCGTCGGCGATCGCGAAGAGCGCCGCGATGGCCCCCTCGGTGGAGGCGATGCTGGCGAGCACGCCGATCTGCCCGGTGCGCATGCCCGCATAGAGCAGCGCGAGCCCGCCCACGTTGCCGGCCCCGGCCAGCGCGAGCCATCCGGCCGCGGGGCCGTCGAGTCCCTCGGGCCACCCGGTGGCGGCGGCGATCGGCGCCGCCACGATGAAGCCGCTCACCATCACCCATGCCAGCGTGGAGACGCCCCCGATGCGCCTGCTGGACGATGCCGCGAAGAGGGTGGCGCTGGCCCAGGCGAGCGCGGCTCCGATCCCTCCGAGGAGCGGGGTCACGCGGCGCCGGCCACCGGGAGGAGGGCGCGGTCTGTCATCCAGGCTGGAGTATGGCGGCGGGTGCGCTGTAGGTTTGCGCCGTGGCACCCCCGACCCTCGACGAGCAGGACCGCCAACGCACCACGCGCCTGGTCATCGCCGGCGTCATCGCGCTGGTGGTGATCCTCTTCGCGCTGTTCAACCGCGACCGCGTGTCGGTGAACTGGATCCTCTTCGAGCGTGAGTCGCGCCTGATCTACGTGATCATCGGCTCGGCGCTGCTGGGAGCCCTGGCCGACCGCCTGTTGCAGCGCCGGGGCCGCTCGAAGAAGCAGTAGCGGCAGGCAGGTGTCGGAGGCGCCGCCGCCGGGGAAGATGGATCCCATGGACTTCCCCTGGTGGACGCGCGCCGTGATCTACCAGGTCTACCCGCGCAGCTTCGCCGACTCCGACGGCGACGGCGTCGGTGACCTCGCCGGGCTGATCGGCCGCCTCGACCACCTCGCCGATCTCGGCGTGGACGCGGTGTGGCTGTCGCCCTTCTACCCGTCGCCGATGGTGGACTTCGGCTACGACGTGGCCGACTACACCGACGTCGATCCGCTCTTCGGCGACCTCGCGACCTTCGACCGGCTGGTCGCCGAGGCCCACGCCCGCGGCATCCGGGTGATCATCGACTGGGTGCCGAACCACTCCTCCGACCGCCACGAGTGGTTCCAGGCGTCGCGGTCGTCGC
>JAEMRL010000275.1:373-3951 GCA_016463385.1 Thermoleophilia bacterium | reverse complement strand
CCGACAGCCGGATGACGCCGTCGGTGATGCCGGCGTCGCGCCGGGCCTCGGGCGAGAGGCGGCGGTGGGTGGTGGTGGCGGGGTGCGTAACCAGCGACTTCGCGTCGCCGAGGTTGTTGGAGATGTCGATGATCCCCAGCGCGTCGAGCGCGGCGAACGCGGTGGCCTTCGCCTCGGCGTCCTCGCTCGCGAGCGCGAAGGTGACGACGGTGCCGCCTCCGGTCATCTGGCGGAGGGCCAGCGCATGCTGGGGGTGGCTCGGCAGGAAGGGGTAGCGCACCGAGGCGACCGCGGGGTGGCTCTCGAGCCATCCGGCGATGCGCAGGGCGGAGGCGCACTGGTGCACCACGCGCAGCCGCATGGTCTCGAGACCCTTCAGGAGCACCCAGGCGTTGAACGGGCTGAGTGAGGGCCCCGTGTGCCGCATCAGGGGCTCGACCATGCCGCGGATGTACGAGCGGCGGCCGAGGATCGCGCCGCCGAGCACACGGCCCTGGCCGTCGATGTGCTTGGTGGCCGAGTAGACGACGATGTCGGCGCCGAGCGGGATCGGCCGCTGCAGCAGCGGCGTCGCGAAGACGTTGTCGATGATCACCTTCGCCCCGGCCGCGTGCGCCATCTCGCAGACGGCCGGGATGTCGATCAGCTCCTGCATCGGGTTCGAGGGCGACTCGAAGAAGACCGCGGCGGCCGGGGTGGCGAGGGCCTCGCGCCACTGGTCGAGGTCGGGGCCGTCGACGAAGGTCGTCTCGATGCCCCAGCGCGGCAGGAGGTCGTTGAGGATGATGAAGCAGGAGCCGAAGAGCGCCCGGGAGGCCACCACCCGGTCGCCGGTCTCGAGGATCGCGATCAGGGAGTTGAAGACGGCCGCCATGCCGCTGGCGGTGGCGAAGCAGTCCTCGGCGCCCTCGATCAGGCGCAGCCGCTCCTCGAAGGTCGTGACCGTCGGGTTGCCGTAGCGCGAGTAGACGTAGTGGTCGACCTCGCCGGCGAACGCCGCCTCCGCCTCGGCGGCCGAGGCGTAGGTGTAGCCCTGGGTGAGGAAGAGCGCCTCGGAGGTCTCGGCGAAGCCGGTGCGATGCAGGCCACCGCGCACCGCCGCGGTGTCGGGCCCCCAGTCCTCGGCGCTCACTCCGCCTCGTCCGGGTCGCGCACGACCGCCTGGGCGACGATGACGCGCCCGCCGTTGGAGGTCAGCGCGGGCCCGCCGTGCAGGCGCCAGCCCTCGTCGAGGGCGGCGCTGACGCGCTCGCAGAAGGCGTGGTCGTCGGGGCCGGTGAGGACCCGGTAGCGCAGGGGCGTGTCGTCGCTCATGGCGACAGGTTCTCAGACGGGGCGGCCGGATGTGCGCCGTCCTCGCCCGGCGCCCCCTCGGGCGCCCCGTACCCGCCACCTCCGGGGGTCTCGATGCCGATGACATCGCCGGGCCGAAGCGCCCCCCGCCACTTGGCCGGCAGAGGCCGGCCGTTCAGTGTGGTGCGCCCCGGGGAGCCGTCGCCGCCGCCCTCGCGCCCGGCGGGGCCGCGCGCGCGCCGCTCGGCGATCACCGAGACGTCGGCGTCCACCAGCACCCGCACGCGCCGCTCCACGCCGTCGCCACCCCGGTGGGCGCCCGCCCCGCCCGTCCCGCGCCGCAGGCGGTAGGCCTCCACGGTCAGCGGGTAGGCCACCTCGAGCGCCTCGACGGGCGTGTTGAGCGTGTTGCTCATCGCGACGTGCACCCCCGACGGGCCGGCGGCACCCGCCGACGCGCCCTGCCCGCCGCCGATCGTCTCGTAGTAGGTGAAGCCGGCGCCGCCGATGGTGAGGTTGTTCATCGTGCCCTGGCCCTGCGCGGGCACGCTCACCGCCTGCCCGAGGGCCGAGAAGACCGCGTCCACGATCCGGCTGGAGGTCTCCACGTTGCCGCCCGCGACGGCGGCGGGGGCGCGGGCGTCCACCAGGCTGTCCGGAGGCGCGAGCACGGTCACCGGGGCGAAGGCGCCGGCCGAGGCGGGGATGTCGGGGTCGGTGACGCACCGCAGCACGAAGTAGACGGCCGAGCGGGTGACGGCGGGCGGGCAGTTGCAGTTGCCGGGGCCGGTCGGGTCGGTGCCGGCGAAGTCGACCGTCATGGAGTCGCCGGCGATCGTCACGGCCACGCGGATCCAGAGGTTCCCCTCGGCGACGCCGTCACCCTCGAGCGCCTCGGCCGCCTCGTAGCGCCCGTCGGGCATCGCCGCGATCGCCGCGCGGGTGCGGCGCTCGGCGTAGTCGAAGAGGTCGGCGAACGCCTCCGTCACGCGGCCGGCCCCGTGGCGCCCGGCGACCTCCTGCAGCCGGCGCTCGGCCAGGCGGTGCGCCGCCAGCTGGGCCCGCAGGTCGCCCTCGCGCTCGGTCGGCGTGCGGGTGTTGGCGAGCAGCAGGGCGACGACGTCCTCGACCGGCTCCCCGTCGCGCACGATCCGCACCGGCGGGATGACGATGCCCTCCTGCAGCAACTCCCGCGAGCCCGCGGGCATGCTGCCGGGGGCCATGCCGCCGACGTCGGCGTGGTGCGCACGCGTCACGGCATAGGCCGCCGTCACGCCGTCGAGGGCGATGGCGTTGATCATCGTCAGGTCGGGCAGGTGGGTGCCCCCGCGGTAGGGGTCGTTGACCAGCCAGACCTCGCCGGGCACGGCCCCGCGGGCGCGGACGGCCGCCACCGCCTCGGGCATCGCGCCGAGGTGGACCGGGATCGAGGCCGACTGCACCACCATGTGGCCGGCGGCGTCGAAGATCGCCGTGCTGCAGTCGCGCCGCTCCTTGATGTTGGGGCTGAAGGCGCTGCGCACGAGGGCCGCCTCCATCTCCTCGGCCACGGCGCGCAGGGCGTTGGCCATCACCTGCAGCGTGATCGGATCGAGGCTCACCCGGCGCGCTCCATCCGGATCGACCCGATCGCGTCCACATGCGCGCTCCAGCCCTCGCCGACCCAGCAGGTGGCGCCATCCATCGGGATCACCGCAGGCCCGGCGACGGCGGTGCCCTCGGCGCCGCCGGGGAGCGCGGGGTCGGCCCCCGGCCGCTCGGCGGCCAGGCGCAGGGTGACGGCCTCCACGGCGCGCCGGGGGTCGGCGTCGCCGTAACGCTCCCGGTGGGCGTCGTGGAAGTCCCCGGCCAGGACGGCCTCGGGCGCCACGGGGTCCCAGGGGATCGTGAGCGCGTGGCTCTGGCCGGCATAGCGGCAGTCGGCCGAGGCACGCACCGGGGCGCCGGGCAGGTCGCGGGAGGCGTGGTCGATGAGGGGCGCGAGCTGCGCCGCGAGGCCGGCGCCGGCGTCGACCGGGGCGAGCACCGTCTGCACGTAGTCGCGTCGCTCGCCCGCCATCACCAGGCCGAGCGCCGCCAGCACGCCCGCCGCGGGTGGGGCGAGCACCGTCCGCACGCCGAGCTCGTCGGCCACCGCGCAGGCGTGCAGCGGACCCGCCCCGCCGAAGGCGATCAGGGTCGCCTCCCGCGCGTCCTCGCCGCGCTCGACGCTCACCAGGCGCAGGGCCCGGACCATCTCCTGCACGGCGACCGTGAGGATGCCCTCCGCGCACTCCTCCACGCCC
>JAEMRL010000275.1:0-363 GCA_016463385.1 Thermoleophilia bacterium | reverse complement strand
AGGCGCCCGAGGACGACGTCGGCGTCGGTCACGGTGGGCTCCCGGCCGCCGAGCCCGTAGGCCGCCGGGCCGGGGCGGGCGCCCGCGCTCTGCGGGCCGACGCGCAGGGCGCCGCCCGAGTCGGCCCAGGCGATGCTGCCGCCGCCGGCCGACACGGTGACGACGTCGAGCATCGGCAGGTGTAGCGGGTGCCCGGCGATGACCGTCGCGCTGGTGCGGGCGGGCTCGCCGTGGGTGACGAGGGCCACGTCGCACGAGGTGCCGCCCATGTCGAAGGTGAGGGCGAGCCGCCGGTCCTCGCGCACCGCCAGGCGCGCTGCTCCGATGACGCCCCCCGCGGGGCCGCTCAGCACGGTCCAGGCC
>JAEMRL010000017.1 GCA_016463385.1 Thermoleophilia bacterium | reverse complement strand
CGCGATCCACGGCCAGGACCCCAACTGGGGGCGCATCTCGCAGTCGGTCGGCCAGACCCTGTCGGGCAGCGAGGGCGCGGTGCACGAGCCGGTGGTCACGGTGGACGGCGTCTCGTTCGACTCCGACGCGGCGCTCGCCGTCCTGGCCCGCGAGGAGTACGACCTCGAGGTGGCGCTCGGGCGTGGCGACGGCACGGCGGCGATCTGGGTCTCCGACCTCGGTCACGCCTACGTCACCATCAACGCCGACTACCACACCTGATCAACCGAACAGCGTCTGGCTCACCAGGAAGCCGTTGAGCACGACGATCAGCACCACGACGATCGTGGCGACCGCCGTCGTCGCGCGGTGGTTGACCAGCCCCCCCATCACATCGCGCCGACGGCAGAAGCCGAGGAGCGGGATGAGCGCGAACGGGATGCCGAACGACAGCACGACCTGACTGAGGATCAGCGCGCGGCTCGGGTTGACGCCGATCGCCAGCACCACCAGCGCGGGGGCCATCGTCAGTCCGCGCCGCACGAGAAGGGGGATCTGGCGGTCGATGAAGCCCTGCATGACCACCTGTCCCGCGAGCGTGCCCACCGATGACGATGACAGGCCGGATGCGAGGAGGGCCGCACCGAACGCGTACTGCGCGTTCGCGCCCACCAGGTCACCGAGCCGGTCGAAGACCTCGTCGATGTCCTCGACGCCCGTGAGCCCGCGGCTGTGGAAGACGCCGGCCGCCATCACCAGCATCGACATGTTGATCACGCCCGCGATGGACATCGCCACGATCACGTCGATCCGCTCGAAGCGCAGGATGGCGCGCCGCTCCTTCTCGGTGCGGCCGACGACGCGGCGCTGGGTCAGCGCGGAGTGCAGGTAGATGACGTGGGGCATCACCGTGGCGCCCAGGATCCCCGTCGCCAGGAGCACGCTCTCGGTCCCCTGGAAGCCGGGCACGAGCCCGCCCGCGATTCCCCGCGGTGAGGGGTCGGCCAGGAAGAACTGGATCGCGAACCCGACCAGGATGACCCCGACGAGGATCGTGATGGCGATCTCGAGCGGCCGCGCGCCGCGCGACTGCAGGGCGAGGATGGTGAACGAGAACACCCCGGTGAGGACGCCCGCCCAGAACAGCGGGATGCCGAACAGCAGATAGAAGCCGAGGGCGGCCCCGAGGAACTCGGCCAGGTCGGTCGCCATCGCGATGATCTCGGCCTGCACCCAGAGCAGGCGCGACACGGGGCGCGGGTAGCGGGCCCGGCAGACCTCGGGGAGGTTCATGCCGGTGGCGATCCCGAGTTTCGCGGACATCGTCTGGATCAGCATCGCCATCAGGTTCGAGGCCAGAACCACCCAGAGCAGCATGTAGCCGAACTGGGAACCGGCGGCGACGTTGGTGGCGAAGTTGCCCGGGTCCACGTACGCGACGGCGGCGACGAACGCCGGGCCGAGGAACGGGAGGACGGCCCGGGGCCCCCGCGAGCGGCCCGTGAGGGAGCGCCGCGCCGCCTCCGCGACACGCGCCTCTCCCGGGAGCACCGCCTCGATGATGTCCGGGGCGCCCGTGGCGGGGGGAGGCTGCGTCACGGGTGCGCCGATGTTAGCCCGATGGGGCGACGCCACCGGCCGGGCTCCGGCAGGGCGCCCACCGGGCCTCCTTCGGCGGCCGCCGGGCCCGTCCGCACGGCGGGCGCCTCGAGCGCGCATGGCGGCGCGCCCATCGGCGTGTCGGTCAGCGCAGGCCGGCGGCGATCAGTCCGACGTTGTGGCGCACCATGCCGATGTAGGTGCCCTCCGGGGTGCCCTCGTCGCCGGCGGCGTCGGCGAACAGGGAGCCGCCGACGCGCGCCTGCTGCCCCCGCTCGCGCGCGGCGGCCAGGACGGCCTCGATGGTCTGGGGGGCGACGGCCGACTCGACGAAGACCGAGCGCACGTCGCGGTCGGCGATCACCTCCGCCACCCGCTCGATGTCGGCCGTGGTGGCCTGCGTCTGGGTGGAGGTGCCCTGGATGGCGACCACGTCGAAGCCGTACTCCTCGCCGAAGTACCCGAACGCGTCATGTGAGGTGATCAGCACGCGTGAGCGCTCCGGCACGGTGGCCAGGTCGCGCCGCACCTCGGCGTCGAGCGCCTTCAGCTCCTCGACGTAGGCCGCGGCGCGCGCGCGGTAGCCGTCGGCGTGCTCCGGGTCGATCTCGGCGTAGCCGTCGGCGATCACGTCGATCGCGCTCTCCCAGAGCGGGATGCTGAACCAGACGTGGGGATCGAACTTGCCCTCGAACTCCGAGGGCCGCCGCAGGGCGTCCTCGGGCATGTCGCGGGTCACGGCCACCGTGGTCTGGCGGGCCGAGAGCTCGTCGAGGAGGTCGGTCATCCGCCCCTCCAGCTCGAGGCCGCCGTAGAAGATGACGTCGGCCTCGCGCAGCGAGGCGACGTCGCCGGCGCTCGCCTTGTAGAGGTGGGGGTCGACCCCGGGGCCCATCAGCCCGGTCACCTCGACGCGGTCGCCGCCGACCACGCGTGCGGCGTCGGTGATGAAGTTGGTCGTCGCCGTGACCTTCACCGTGCGCCCGGCGATGTCGGCGCCCCCACCCGGATCGGCGGCGCAGCCGGCGGCCAGGGCCGCGAGCACGAGGGCTGCCAGGACGGCGGGCAGGACACGGAGGCGACGGCGGATCACGAGGCTCCTTCGGGGGTCGTCGGGTCGAGGGCGATGGCGATCGCGCGGCGCCGGCGCGCGCGGCGCACCGACCGGGCGATCAGCCCGTAGCGGGGCGAGGCGAGGAGGGCGACGGCGAAGACCACGGCGGCGCTGAGGCCCATGGCGCCGGCGATCGACGCGTCGGCGCGGATCGCGCCCGCGTATCCGGCGATCGCGCTGAACCAGCCGATCGCGACGCTGATCACGACCATCGCGATCAGCCGGTCCGTGAGCAGGTAGGCCGCGGCGGCGGGCACGATCAGCAGCGACACGACCAGGATCGCGCCGACCGACTCGAAGGCGGTCACGGCGGTCACGGCCACCGCGATCAGCAGCAGCCGCGACAGCACACGGGGCGGGATGCGGATCGTGCGGGCGAACTCGGGGTCGAAGCTCGTGACCTTCAGCTCCTTCCAGAGCAGGCCCACGAGCGCGAGGTTCACGAGGCTGACGATGCCCATCACGACGACCGACCGCACCAGCTCCAGCCCGGCGACGTCGAGCGTCCGGAACGGGGCGAACGCGATCTCGCCGTAGATGGTCGAGTCGAGGTCGAGGTGGATGTCGTCGGCGTAGCGGTGGATGCCGAGGACGCCCAGCGCGAAGAGGGCGGGGAAGACCAGGCCGATGGCCGCGTCGCCGGCGACCAACCCCGTGGCGCGCAGGGCCTCGATGGCGAGGACGCAGACCACGGCGAAGACCGCCGCCCCGAGCACGACCACCAGGGGCGCGCGGGTCTGGAAGATCAGGAACGCGGCCACGATGCCCGGCAGCACCGCGTGGCTCACGGCGTCGCCCATCAGGGCGACCCGGCGCAGCACCAGGAAGGGGCCGAGCAGACAGCAGGCCGTGGCCGTCAGGCCGGCGGTCAGAACGATGACCATCGCGTCGCTCACGGCCGGCCCGCCGCGTCCATCGCGAGCAGGCGCTCCACCATGTCGTCGCCGAGGCTGCCGCGCAGGTCGCGCGGGTCGGGCTCGCGGGCGTCACCCGGGTCGAGGCGCCAGCCGTGCTCGAGCCAGGCCGACCACAGCCGGCGGCCCTCCAGGGCGGTGTGCGCCGCGGCCGCGCCCGACTCGCTCAGGCGCACGCGCTCGCCGTCGTGCTCGAGCAGCCCCGCGCGCCCCAGGTCGCGCAGGCCGCGGCGCACGTCGCGTGCCGGACGGGCGCTCGCCATGGCCAGCTCGGCCGCGGTCGGGGGCGGGCCGGCGTGCAGGGCGGTCTCGAGGTCGATCAGCACGCCGTTCGAGCGCGCCGTCCGCCGCTCGCCCCGGCGCCGCGACGCCTGCCAGACCACGCCCCGCCCCGGCGCGAGCAGCACCGCCGCCAGCACGACCACCGTGCCCGTCAGGACGATCACCGGGCCGGTCGGGACCTCGGCCCGCGCGGAGAGCAGGGCGCCGGTGGCGCCGACGGCGCCGCCGATCACGCCGGCCAGCGGCAGCAGGCGCGAGAGGCGGTTGGTGAGCTGGCGCGCCGCGACCGTGGGGACGATCAGCATGGCGACCATCAGGATCGCCCCGACCGAGCGCAGGCCGATCACGATCGCCACCACCAGCAGGGCGGTCGAGGCGAGCTCCACCACGCGCACGCGCAGGCCGATCGACGCCGCGAAGGCGCGGTCGAAGATCGAGGCCTTCAGGGGGCGGAAGCCGACCACCACGCAGGCGATCGCCCCGGCCGCGAGGCCCGCCATGACCGCGACGTCGCGCTCGAGCAGCCCGGCCGCCTGGCCGAAGAGGTACGTCTCGAGGCCCGCCTGCTCGGAGTTCCCGGTGCCCGAGATGTAGGTCAGCAGGACGATCCCGAGGGAGAAGAAGCTCGAGAGCACCACGCCGATGGCGGCATCCGGCCGGATGCGGCTGGTGCGCTCGATGCCCACCATCATCAACGCGCCGATCAGGCCGGCGATGCCCGCGCCCACCAGCAGCGACGCCGGGTCCTTCGCGCCGGTCACCAGGAACGCGATCGCCACGCCGGGGAGCGCCGAGTGGGCCAGCGCGTCGCCCACCAGGCTCCGGCGCGGCAGCACCGCCAGCGCCCCGAGGACGCCGGCGGCGATGCCGAGCACGGCCGCCCCGAGCACCACCACCGCGTCGGTGTAGGGCAGGGGGAGGAGGTCGATCAGCCAGCCCACGCCGCCCCCTCGCGCTCGTCGAGGCCGACCTCGCCGGCGCCGTAGGCGCGGCGCAGGTTCTCGGGGGTCATCGTGGTCGCGACCGGGCCGATCGCGACGGCGCGGACGTTGAGCAGCAGCACCCAGTCGACGACCTCGCGGACCGTCTGCAGGTCGTGGTGCACCATCACCACCGAGCGCCCCTCGCGGTCGCGCAGCTCGGCGAGCAGCGAGAGCAGCGCCGCCTCGGTGCGGGCGTCGATGCCGGCGAAGGGCTCGTCGAGCACCAGCAGCTCGGCGCGCTGGGCGAGGGCCCGCGCGACGAAGACGCGCTGGCGCTGGCCGCCCGAGAGCTGGCCGATCTGGCGTCCGGCGAAGGGGTGCATGCCGACCCGCTCGAGCGACTCGTCCACGATCGCCCGGTCCTCCGCGCGCAGGCGGCGGATCCAGCCCACCGAGGGGTAGCGGCCCATCTCGACCACCTCGCGCACGGTGATGGGGAAGTCCCAGTCGACCGCCTCGCGCTGGGGCACGTAGGCCACGCGGCGCATCGCCTCGCGGGCCGGCTGGCCGAGGATCGTCGCGCGGCCGGCGTCGGCGGGCACGAGGCCGAGCGCGGCGCGCAGGAGCGTCGACTTGCCCGAGCCGTTCGGGCCGACGATGGCCGACATCGCGCCTGCCGGGAAGGTCGCGTCGACGTCCCACAGCACCGGGCTCGACCCGTAGGAGACGGTCATGTGCGCGAGCTCGATCGCCGGGACGGCGTGCGGAGCGGTCATGCGGATCAACCCTTCGTAGCGGCGTCCAAGTTCCGACTAAGGATAGTAGCTAGTCACGGCAAACTACGGAACCGAGTCTCGACTGGATCACCGTGCCCGTCGCGCGGTTTCAGCATGGGCGCCCGCCGGCCGATGTGCCCCGCGACACCCCTTCAGCAGGCGGAGGAACCATGTGCGACGATCCCCGGCCGATGGCCGATCCCGTCCCGACCCCCGAGTAGCCCATGCCCGCGTCGAAGACCGATCTCGAGCCGCGCGTCGGCGTCCTGCTGGAGGCGCTCCCGTACATCCGCGAGTTCGCGGGTGAGACGGTGGTGATCAAGTACGGCGGGGCGGCGATGACCACGCCCGAGCTGAAGGCCTCCTTCGCGCGCGACGTCGCGCTGCTGAAGCTGGTGGGCATGAAGCCCGTGATCGTCCACGGCGGCGGTCCCGACATCTCCCGCTACTCCGACCGCCTCGGCCTCGAGGTGCGCTTCGTCCAGGGTCTGCGCGTCACCGACGCCCCCACCATGGAGCTCGTGAAGATGGTGCTGGTGGGCAAGATCAACAAGGAGATCGTCGCCCAGCTGCACGTCGCGGGCGCGCCCGCCGTGGGGCTCGCCGGCGACGACGGGGGCCTGATCACCGCGGCGAAGGCCTCGAGCCCCGACGGCGATCTCGGCTTCGTGGGCCGTGTGGCCGGCATCGACGGCCGTGTGCTGGAGCGGCTCTCCGACTTCGTCCCTGTCGTCGCCTCCGTCGGCGTCGACGCCGACGGCCAGAGCTACAACATCAACGCCGACACCGTCGCCGGGCACCTGGCGTCGGCGCTCGGCGCGCGCAAGGCGATCTTCCTCACCGACGTCGAGGGCATCTTCCGCGACTTCTCCGATCCGGAGAGCCTGATCAGCGAGTGCCGCCTGCACGACCTGCGAGAGCTGATGGCCTCGGGCGCGGTCGGCGCGGGGATGATCCCCAAGCTCGGCGCGGTGGTGGACGCCCTCGAGGCCGGGGTGCCGGAGGCGCACATCGTGGACGGCCGCGTGCCGCACTCGGTGCTGATCGAGATCTTCACCGAGACGGGGGTCGGGACGAAGGTGACCGCATGATCGACGAGGTGCTCGTCCAGCGGGAGGCCGCCGCCGTGATGCAGACCTACCGGCGCCAGCCGGTGGCGTTCGTGCGCGGCGAGGGCGCGTCGCTGTTCGACGCCGACGGGCGCCGCTACGTCGACTGCATGGCCGGCATCTCGATGAACAACGTGGGCCACTGCCACCCGGCGGTCGTCACGGCCATCCAGCAGCAGGCCGCGCGCCTGATCAACGTCTCGAACCTCTACTACACCGAGCCGATGGTGGCGCTGGCCGAGTGGATCCGCGACCACTCCCTGGGGGGCCGGGTCTACTTCTGCAACTCGGGCGCCGAGGCCAACGAGGCCGCCCTGAAGCTCGCGCGCAAGCACGGCGGGCCCGCGAAGACGGAGGTGGTCGCCCTGGTCGACGGCTTCCACGGGCGCACCTACGGCGCGCTGTCGCTGACCGGCCAGCCCGGCAAGCAGGAGGCCTTCCGGCCGCTCGTGCCGGGCGTGCACCACGTGGACCGCGACGACCTGGAGGGCCTGGAGGCCGCCGTCGGCCCGGCGACCTGCGCCGTCTTCCTCGAGGTGGTCCAGGGCGAGGTGGGCGTGCACCCGGTGCCCGACGCGATGATCCGGCTCGCCCGCGAGCTGGCGGACCGCCACGGCGCGCTGCTGATCATCGACGAGATCCAGACCGGTCTCGCGCGCACCGGCCCCCTGTTCGCCTACCAGGACGTCGGCGTCACGCCCGACGTGATGTGCCTCGCCAAGAGCCTCGGCGGAGGCGTCCCGATCGGCGCGTTGGTCGCGACCCCGGAGTTCGACGCCGTCCTGCAGCCGGGCGACCACGGCTCCACGTTCGCCGGCAGCCCCCTGGCGGCCGCCGCCGCCCTCGCCTCCTGCGCGGTGCTCGGCGACGCCGAGCTGCAGCAGTCGGTGCGCGACAAGGGCGCCGCCTTCCTCGCCGGCCTCGAGGGGCTCGTCGAGGACGGCCTCGCCACCGAGGCGCGCGGCCGCGGCCTGATGTGCGCCATCGACCTCCCCCGCCCACGGGCCGCCGAGGCGGTCGATGCGCTGCTGCGCGAGGGCTTCCTCGTCAACAACACCTCCCCGCGCACGGTCCGGATGCTGCCGCCGCTGGTGGTCGACGTCGAGGACCTCGACGCGCTCGTCACGGCACTGCGGAAGGTCCTCCCCGAGCTCTGAGCGCGGCGCGGCCCCCCGCCGCGCTATTCGAAGTGCAGGGCGTCCAGGGGCTTCAGCTTGGCGGCGCGCCGCGCCGGCAGCACCGCCGCGAGCACGCCGGCGACGATCGCCAGCACCAGGAAGACGACCAGCGTGCCGACCGGCAGCGTGAAGCCGATGCCCTGGTCCTCCAGGCCGCGCGCGAGCACCCAGGCGAAGAGGATGCCGATCCCGATGCCGAGCACGCCGCCGATCACGGCGGTGATGATGCTCTCGTAGCGCACGATCGCCCGCATCTGGCGCCGGGTCGTGCCGATGGCCCGCAGCATCCCGATCTCGCGCGTGCGCTCGTAGATCGAGAGCACGAGGGCGTTCACGATGCCGAACAGCGAGATGATCAGGCTTATCGCCAGCAGCGCGTAGAGCAGGGCGAGCAGCTGGTCGATCTGGCCCTCGAACTCCTCCTTGAACTCGGCGTTCGACTGCACCTGGACCGTCGGGAAGTCGGCGTCCATGCGGTCGGTGATCTCCTGCTTGACCGCGTCGCCATCGGCGCCCTCGTCGAAGAGCACCACGCCCACCGAGGGGTCGCCGGGGATGTCGAGCCCGTCGGCCGCCGCGCCCGTGACCGTGATGCCGGTGAAGAGCACCGGGTCGCGGTACTCGCCGAGCACGGTGAACGACGCGCTCTCGCCCCGGTTGGTCGTCACCGTGAAGCGGTCCCCCGTGGCGAGGCCGGCGGAATCGGCGAGGTTGGTCTCGATCAGCGCGCCGTCGGTGCCGAGCTGCGCGAAGAGCGCGTCGGAGGCGTCGTCCTGCCAGTCGAAGTCGAACACCTGCGCGGCGGTCGTCGGGTCGATGGTGTTCAGGAACTGGCTGCCACCGGGCTCGGTGCGCACCTCGGGGAAGCGCAGGAACTGGGAGGCGGCGACGCCCTCGGTGGAGTCGACCACCCCGGAGGCGGCGGCCGGGAAGGGGCTGAAGGTGTCGGTCTGGAGGATCAGGTCGCCCTGGAGGGTGCGGTCGATCGCCCCGGTGAACGAGTCCTTGAGGCCGGCGGCGAAGATGGCGACGAAGGCCACCAGCCCGACCCCGATCATCAGCGCCGCCGCCGTGGCCGCGGTGCGGGCGGTGTTGCGGGTCGCGTTGGCGCGCGCGAGGTGGCCGGTGGTCCCGGCGAGGGCCTCGATCGGCGCCCCGATGAAGCGCGCGAGCGGGCGCACGATGAAGCGCGCGAGGCCCCCGACGCCGAGGAACACCAGCACCGCCCCGAGGCCGAGCACCTGCAGCGCCTCGGTCGCGCCGAGCCCGGCGGCCAGGCCGTACACGAGGAGCGCGAGGCCCACGACCAGGACCAGGCCGGCGAGATAGGGGGTGAAGCGGCTGAAGCGGCCCGGGGGCAGGGTGGCGCCCTCCTGGACCGCGGCGATCGGCGGCACGCGCGTGGCGCGCAGCGCCGGGCCGACCACGGCGGCCACGGTCACCACCACGCCCACCAGGAGGGCCGCGACGATGGTGCGCGGGCGCACCTCGATCCCGGCTGCGGGCAGACCGAAGCCGATGGCGTCGAACAGCCGCAGGATCCCCCACGCGATGCCCACGCCGGCGAGCAGGCCCACCACCGAGGCGATCACGCCGATCACGAGCGCCTCGCCGACCACGCTGGTCATCACCTGCCCCCGCGTCGCGCCGAGCGTCCGGATCATCCCGAACTCGCGCACGCGCTGGGCGACGGTGATCGAGAAGGTGTTGAAGATGATGAAGGCGCCGACGAACAGCGCGACGCCGGCGAACGCGAGCAGCGCGGGGGTGAGGAAGCCGGAGATCTCGCCGGCGATGTCGTCGCTCTGGGCCTGGGCGTTCTCGGCGGCGGTCTCCACCTCCAGGCCGGCCGGGAGCACGGCCCGGATGCGGTTGGCGAGGTCGTTCTCGCTGATGCCCGCGTCGGCCGTGGCGAAGACGTTGGTGACCTGGCCCTCGCGGTCGAACCAGCGCTGCGCGTCGCCGAGGGTGACGAGCACGACCGTGGCGCCGCCGATCGACTCGACGTCGCCGTAGCGGAAGGTGCCGACGAGCTCCACGGGCCGCGTGCCGACCGCGGTCGCCAGGGCGACGTCGTCCTGGCCCACTTGGAGGTCCTCGCGGTCGGCGACGTCCTTGATGACCGCCACCTCGCCGGGGTTCTCCGGCAGGCGGCCCTCCAGAGCGACGCTCGGGTTGATCTCGGGGGAGACGTTGGAGACGACGATCGCCGGCGCCCCGCCCTGCGACGAGATCACGTCGTCGCCGACCACGAGCTGCCCCTGCGTGCTGACCTGGCCCTCGGAGAGGGCGACTCCGTCCACCCCGGCGACGTCGTCGACGACCGACTCGGGCATCGGCGGCGAGGGGTCCTCGAAGCTGTCGAACTCGGTCTGGCGGCTCACGACCGCGTCGATCTTCGAGTTACCGGTCTCGAAGATGTCGTCGAAGGCGTTGTTGATCTGGTCGGTGAGGATGAAGGTGCCCGCCACCATGGCCACGCCGAGGACGATGGCCACCGAGGTCAGCGCGGTGCGCAGCTTGCGGGCGAGGATCCCCCGGGCGATCAGGCGGAGCACGCCGGCCTCCTACTCGAGCGACTTGACGACGTCGTAGATCGCGTCGGCCTCCAGGTGACCGTGGTCCTCCACGATCTCGCCGTCGCGCAGGAAGAGCACCCGGTCGGCGGACGCCGCCGCGCGGCCGTCGTGGGTGACCATCACGATCGTCTGGCCGAACTCGTCGACCGACCGCCGCAGCAGACGCAGCATCTCCTCCGAGGTGGCCGAGTCGAGGTTGCCCGTGGGCTCGTCGGCGAAGAGCACGGCCGGGCGGGAGATGAGGCCGCGCGCGAGCGCGACCCGCTGCTGCTGGCCGCCCGAGAGCTCCGACGGGCGGTGGCGGCGGCGGTCGTCGAGGCCGACCGCGCCGACCAGCTCCTTCTCCCACTCCGGGTCGATCTTCCGTCCGGCGATCGACATCGGCAGCTCGAGGTTCTCCTCGGCCGTCAGCATGGGCAGCAGGTTGAAGAACTGGAACACGAAGCCGACCTTCTCGCGGCGCAGCATCGTGAGCTGCCGGTCCTTGAGCGTGGTGATCTCCGTCCCGTCGATCATCACGCTGCCCGAGGTGGGCGTGTCGAGGCCGGCGAGGATGTTCATCAGCGTCGACTTGCCCGAGCCCGAGGGGCCCATGACCGCGGCGAACTGCCCGCGCGGGAAATCGACCGAGACGCCGCGGAGGGCGTCCACCTTCGCGTCGCCGCTGCCGTAGCGCTTGGTGACGTCCCGGGCCGAGACGGCGAGGCCGTCCCGGGGGGCGGCGCCGTCGGGCGACGGCGGGGTGGGACTCGTCATCCGGCGCCTCCGTTCTCGTGGTCGAGTCGGCAAGGATAAACACCGCGCGGGACAGATGTCCCTCGCTTCGCCCCAGGCGCGGGGACGGCGCGGATCCTTGCCAAACGTTGATCATCTGGTGCAGACGCGGTCCGCGTCAGCGGTCTATGTTCCGACGCGACAGGGGACAGTCGAGGAGGATCCGACCGTGACACCGGGCACCACGGAGACGCCGGCCGCGCGCATGGATGGCGGCTTCAAGATCTACGGCAGCGGGGACGCCGAGGTGCGGGCGCTGGACGGCGTCGATGTCGCGTTCGCCGCCGGCGCCTTCACGGCGATCATGGGGCCCTCGGGCTCGGGCAAGTCGACGCTGATGCAGTGCATGGCCGGCCTCGACCGGCTCTCCTCGGGCACCACCTGGATCGGCGAGGTCGAGCTGACCGCGCTCTCGGAGAAGGAGATCACCAAGGTCCGCCGCGACCGGGTGGGCTTCATCTTCCAGGCCTTCAACCTGGTGCCGACGCTCTCGGCGCTCGAGAACATCCGCCTGCCGCTCGACATCGCCGGCCGCGAGCCCGAGGGTGACTGGCTCGACCAGGTCGTGGACGCCCTCAACCTGCGCGCGCGCCTGCGCCACCGTCCCTCGGAGCTGTCGGGCGGCCAGCAGCAGCGCGTGGCCGCCGCCCGGGCGCTGGTCTCGCGGCCCGACATCGTCTTCGCCGACGAGCCCACCGGCCAGCTCGACTCGCAGTCGTCGGCCGAGCTGCTCGACTTCATGCGCCGCGCCGCCGACGAGTTCGGCCAGACGATCGTGATGGTGACCCACGAGCCCGCCGCCGCCAGCCGCGCCGACCGGGTCCTCTTCCTGGGTGACGGCCACATCGTCGACCAGATGGAGGAGCCGACCCCGGACTCGATCCTCGACCGCATGAAGACGATCGGGGCGGGGAAGAGGACATGATCGTCCGGCAGGCCTTCCGGAACCTGCTGGCCAGCAAGCTCCGGCTCTTCCTCACCTCGCTCGCCGTCGTCCTCGGCGTCGGTTTCGTCGTGGGCGCGTTCATCCTCGGCGACACGATCAACAAGGCCTTCGACGGCGTCTTCGAGACCGCCAACCAGGGCACGGCGGTGCAGATCCAGGGCGTCAAGACCGTCTCCGAGGCCGACCGCCAGCCCCTGCCCGAGTCGCTGCTGCCGGTGATCCGCCAGGTGGAGGGCGTCCGGTCGGCCGAGGGCGCCGTGGCGAGCGTCTCGGCCCAGATCATCGGCCGCGACGGCGAGCCCGCCGGCATCGCCGGCCCGCCCGCGCTCGGGTTCAACTGGTCCGACGACCCCGACCTCAACCCTCTCCGCATCACCGCCGGCTCCGCTCCCCGCGAGCCCGGGGACGTCGTGATCGACAAGACCACGGCCGACGACGAGGGCTTCGTGGTCAACGACCGCATCCGGATCATCACCGCGACCGGCTCGGCCGAGTACCGGATGGTCGGCATCGTCGCCTTCGGCAGCGAGAACAACCTGATCGGCGCGACGCTCGCGGCCTTCACCACGCCGACCGCGCAGCGGATCTTCGACCTGGAGGGCCTCTACTCGACGGCCGGGGCCACGGCCGATCCGGGGGTCAGCGACGCAGAGCTGGCCACTCGGATCCAGGCCGTCCTGCCGGCCGGCTACGAGGCCATCACCGGCGAGGCGGCCGCCCAGGAGGCCAGCGACCAGTTCAAGCAGTTCGTGGACATCTTCCGCAACTTCCTGCTCGGCTTCGCCTTCATCGCCCTCTTCGTGGGCAGCTTCATCATCTTCAACGCCTTCAAGATCACGGTCGCCCAGCGCACCCGGCAGCTCGGGCTGATCCGCGCCGTCGGCGCCTCCGGGAGCCAGGTGGTGCGCTCGGTGCTGCTCGAGGCGGCCCTGATCGGCCTGGTCGCCTCGGTGATCGGGATCATCTTCGGGATCGCCTTCGCGGCCCTGCTGCGGTGGGGGTTCAACGCCCTCGGCGCCGGCCTGCCGGCGACCACGCTCCAGGTGGAGCCGCGCTCGCTGATCGCCGGACTGGTGGTCGGCATGCTCGTCACGTTCGTCTCGGCGCTCCTGCCCGCCTGGAAGGCGAGCCGGGTGCCGCCCATCGCGGCGATGCACGACGTGCAGGTCGAGGGCTCGCCGCGCGGGCGCCTTGCCGTCTCGGTGGTGCTGACGGCTCTCGGCGTCGGCCTCGTCCTGGCCGGGCTGCTCGCCTCGCTCGACGGCCTCGCCCAGCGCTTCACCCTGATCGGCCTCGGCGCCGTGCTGCTGTTCATCGGGGCCGCGATGCTCACCCAGTACATCGCCCGCCCGCTGGCGCGCGTCATCGGGGCGCCGATGGCGAAGCTCGGCCTGGCGGGCCGGCTCGGCCAGGAGAACGCGATGCGCAACCCCTCGCGCACCGCCCAGACGGCCGCCGCCCTGACCATCGGCGTCGCGCTGGTGACCGGCGTGTCGGTGTTCGCGGCCTCGCTCAACGAGACGTTCATCGGCACCCTCGACAAGCGCGTGCGGGCCGACCTGATCATCTTCTCGAGCTCCCAGACCCCCTTCAGCCCGGCCGCAGCGTCGGCGCTCGAGGACACGTCCGAGCTGTCGGCGGTCACCGCCTGGCGCGACGGCCAGTTCAAGGACGCCGGAGACGACACCCAGAACGTCTCCGGGCTCGACCCCGCGCAGCTCGGCGCGGTCTACGACCCCGGCGTGACCGAGGGCGCGATGAAGGCCCTGTCCGGGCCCGGCACGATCGCCGTGCAGGAGGACTACGCGAAGGAGAACGACCTGGAGGAGGGGTCGACGCTCCCGGCCCTCTTCGCCCGCACCGGCCGCACCGACCTCCGGGTCGTCGCGATCTACACCGACGACAGCTTCGGGCAGTTCTTCATCTCGCTCGACGAGTACGAGCGCAACTTCACGACCCAGCAGGACACGGTGATCCTGGCCCGGGGCGCCGACGGGGTGACGCCCGAGGCCGCCAAGGCCGCGGCCGAGGCCGATCTGGGCGCCTTCCCCAATCTCGACGTGCGCACGAAGGCCGAGTACAAGGACTTCGTCGCGAGCCAGATCAACGACTTCCTGGCGCTCTTCTACCTGCTGCTGGCGATGGCGGTGATCATCGCGATCTTCGGCATCGTCCTGACGCTCGCGCTGTCGGTCTTCGAGCGCACGCGCGAGATCGGCCTGCTGCGCGCGGTGGGGCTCTCGCGTCGCAGCGTCCGCGCGATGATCCGCTGGGAGGCGATCATCGTCGCGCTGATCGGCGGTCTCGTCGGCCTCGTGCTCGGGGTGTTCCTCGGCGCGGTCAGCGTGTCGGCGATCCCGGAGTTCAACGCGCTCGCGATCCCCTGGGGATCGATGGTCGTCTTCCTCGTGGTCACGGGCGTCTTCGGCGTGCTGGCCGCGATCCTGCCGGCGCGCCGCGCCGGGCGCCTGGACATCCTCGAGGCGATCCAGAACGAGTAGCCGCCGGCGCGGCGCGACCGCGACGGCCGCGCCGCGCCGGCCGGCCGGCTACTGCTCGGTCGAGCTGCCGTTCCCGCTGCCCTCGGACGAGCCGGCGCCGCCCGGCGCGGTGCCGGAGCCGCCGCCACCCGGCCCGCCGGGGCAGTCGCCGTCGGCGGGGGTCGCGGCGGTCGATCCGCCCTCGGTGGTGGCCGCCGGGGTCGCCGCGGTCGTCGCGACGGCGGCCGGCGTGGTCTCGGACGCCGAGTCGCCCCCGCTCGCCGCCATCGCGGTGGCCCCTCCGGCGACGATCGCGAGCGCGGCGATCCCGGCGGTGATGGTGCGGGGCATCGTCATGGTCATCCTCCCTGTGGTGACAGTGGACGCCATCGATTGAAGGCGGTCCACATCAGGGGAGGATCGGAGCAGGCGGTGAGTCGCATCGGCGCCGGGCGGGCGCCGGGCCGGGTGTGGGGGCTCAGGCCGCCCGGGCGGAGGAGGCGAGGGCCCGCGCCGAGGGCTCGGCGGCCCGGTCGCGCAGGAAGCCGACGTCCACCTGGGTGCCGTCGCCCCGGGCGCTCAGCTCGAAGTCGTCGGAGAGACGGCTGATGATGATCAGGCCGCGGCCGCGGAGGGCGTCCGGCGGCGGGGGCTCGTCGGGGACCACCGGCAGCGGCTCGCCGGGGTGGCCCTGGTCGAGCACGCGGATGTCGACGCGGTCGGCGGTGACCGACAGCTCCACCTCGACGGCGCCGCCGCCCGGCGAGCCGTGCTCGATCGCGTTGGTGAGGGCCTCGGTCGAGGCCAGCAGGACACGGCCGGCGCCGTCGGCGGGCCACTCCTCGCGGGTCAGGACGCAGGCCAGGGCCGAGCGCACGAACGACACGACCGTGAGGTCGGCCGGGACTCTCAGACTCGAGTGGACGCCGTGGGTCACGGTGGCTACCTGAGCG
>JAEMRL010000274.1 GCA_016463385.1 Thermoleophilia bacterium | reverse complement strand
CACTCCAGCACGACCGCCGACGGCGACAGCGCCCTGGCGGACTACCGCGCGCTCGGCGTCACCGACACGACCCCCCCGCCCGGAGCCCCCGCCCCGGGCGTCTACCGCTACCGCGCCTCCGGCAACGAGCGCGCCGGCAGCGGTGTCCTCTCGGCCGAGCGCACGCTGCCCGCGCAGGCCGTCTACATCATCTCCCCCATCTCGGGCGGCTACCACGAGGACCTGCGCCTCTCCGAGGAGCATGTCGAGGAGGCCGACTTCGCGGTCAGCGAGGACGCGGTCACCGCGACCTGGCGCCGCACGAAGGTGACGTTCCTCGGCATCGGCACCGACGATCGCAGCGACGTCTCGCCGCCCTCGGTCGACCACCCGACGCGCTTCACGGTGGGCGACACGTGGGGCGGCCGTTACGCGCTCGGCGAGCTCGGCGTGGAGTACCGCGGCCGGGTCGTCTCGAAGGGCACCGCCACGCTCGACGGGAAGACCATCCCGGTGGTCGTGCTCCGCACCGACAGCACCTTCACCGGCGCCACGCCGGGCACGCGGACCGACCTGATCCACTGGTCGCCCGCCCTGTCCCTGCCGGTGAAGTGGTCGATCGACCAGAAGACCGGCGGCGCCTCGGAGTTCGAGATCAGCGCCGACCTCGAGCTGGAGAGCGGCACCCCCCAGCGCTGACCGCCGACGCCCGGCGGCCGGTCCCGCGAGGGGCGGCCGCCGGTCCGTCAGCGCGGATCAGGTACGCGGGACGTAGGTGCTGTCGCAGTCCAGCAGGGGCGGCAGGCCCAGGGCGCGGGCGTTGTCGTCGATGAACGGGCCGGTCCGCAGCAGGCAGCTGACGTCGCGGCTCTGCTGATCGGCCGTCCGCGAGCGGAACTCGGCCACCCCGCGCCAGGTCTGGTTGATCTCGTTGAGGATCTGGCGCGCCTGCTCGTTGCGCTGGGCGATGGCGCCGCTGGGGTTCCAGCTCCGCCACACCAGCCGCAGGGCGGCGCCCACGGTCGGGTCACCGTTGTCCGGAACCGCGATCGACGAGATGTACATCTGCCAGAAGAAGGTGCCGCTCGCCGACAGGCGGTCCTCGGTGGCCACGTTGGCGACGCCCGTGAAGGGCACCCCGTTGATCGTGTAGTCGTAGACCATCATCCCCGACGAGCGGAACGTGGGCAGCGTGGCGTCGCCGATCAGCGAGCGCATCTTCACGTTGGTCATGTTGATGCCCTGGCTCTGGTTGATCAGCGGCCAGACCCGCTCGAGCGCGTCGATGGCGCTGACGAACGGGTGCTCGACCGAGCCCGCCGGCAGCTGCCCGGGCGGCAGGACGCCCGGGTAGAGGATGTTGAAGGAGCGGCCGAGCAGGAAGCTGCCGCGCGGACCCGAGCCCTCGAGGGCGCCGCCGACGCTGTTGATCGACCAGTCCGGGTCGGACGGGACCCAGGCGGTCGCCCCGCCATCGGGGGCGCGGAAGGGCGTGAGCGGGATGAGCCGGCCGCTCGAGGGGGGCGTCGAGGGGGTGCCCGACGCGGGCTTGGGCGTGCCCCCGCGCACCGAGGCGCCGATCCGGCTGACGATCCGCGCGAGCGCGGCGCGGGCGCCCGGGTGGGTGCCGATGGTCACGACGAGCACCGCCCCGCGGCGCACGACCAGCCGGCTGGTGCGCACGCCCTTGGCGTCGCTCAGCATCTGGAAGCGGGCGCCGCCGCCGCTGCGCCGCACGACGCGATCGCCGGAGCGCTTCAGCTTCTCCCCGAACGCCCGGGCCCCCTGCGTCGTCCGCACGATGCGGACGGTGACGGCCACCTTCCCTCCGGTGATGCGGTACACCCCCGGGCTGACGCGGAGCCGGTAGCCGCTCGGCGCGGCGACGCTGAAGCCGGTCGGGGCGTGGCGGAGGGTCGTGTTCGCCGCCTCGCGGTGGGACGGGGGCGCCTGAGCGCCGGCCGTCGCCGCGCCCATCCCGGCCGCGAGCCCGGCGGCCGCGAGGAACGCGGCCACCATCGATCGGCCTGTGACCGCCCCTCCTCCTCGTCGCCGCCCGTCCGGCTGCCGGCCGGTCCTCACCGGCGCGGGATCGCCCGCGCCTTGAGGCCGAGGGAGCCGGACGGCTTCAGCGCCGCGTCGCCGCCGTAGGCGAGGCGGATGCGCCAGTTGCCGACGCTGGTCAGCGTACGGGTGAAGCCGAAGCGCCCCTTGTTCGTCGTTCGCAGCGTCCCGATCCGCTTCCAACCCCCGCGCGCCGAGTAGCGCTGGACCTCGAGCACGACCTTGCGCAGCGCCGGCTGCGTGCGGCCCTTGCAGACCAGCTTCGCCCGCACCGGGACCGCGCGGAAGGCCTTGCCCGCCGGGAGGTTCCGCGAGCCCTGCGTGCACGACCAGAAGAAGCGGACGGCCTTGCGGGTGTCGGGCGGCGGGCCCGGCCGGACGAACGCGGACGTGTTCTGGAGCGTCTTGACCGCGTCGATGCGGCCGGCGCCGAACACGGGGTCCTTGCCCGGGGCACCGAGGTCCACCGCGCTCGCCTCGAGGATGCCCTGGACCTCGGCCGCGGTCAGATCCGGCCGCAGCTGCAGCATCAGCGCCACGAGGCCGGACACGATCGGGGTGGACATGGACGTCCCCGAGAGGTTCGTGAAGCCGACGCCGTGGGTCGGGGCGATCGAGGCCGGGGCGTTGACCGGGATGGTCGAATCCCAGGTCGAGAGGATCCCGTGGCCCGGGGCCGAGACGTCGACGAAGTCGCCGTTGGTGCTGAACGGCGCGATGTTCTCGTCGGGCTGGGTCGCCCCGACGCCGATGACGCCGGGGAACGAGGCCGGGTAGTTCTGGACGCCCGGGTTGTTCTGCTGGCTGTTGCCCGTCGAGGCGATCAGGATCTTGCCCTTGCTGAGGGCCAGGTTCACCGCGTCGCGCATCGGCGCGTTCATCCGGTCGGTGCCGAGGGACATGCTGACCACCCGCACGTCCGAGCGGCCGGCCACGTCCACGAGGGCCTCCGAGACGTCGCTCACCCACTTGGACTCGCTCGCCTGGGGCGTGCCGGGGGCGCCGCCGCGCAGCGAGACCTTGTACGGAATCACGACGCAGTCGAAGCACGCGCCGGGGACGCCGTTGGCGTTGTCGCTCACCGCCGCCACCAGGCCGGCGACGTGCGAACCGTGCAGCACCTGCGCGGCGATGTCCTCGGCGTTGGCACGGACCGAGGTGGTGCGGTACCGGGACGTGCCCGAGTCGAAGTTCTTGCCCTGTAGGAGCTTCGGCTTCAGCTCGATGTGCTCGGTGTCGAACTCCGAGTCGATGATCGCCACCCGCTGGCCCTCGCCGCGGGCGATGTCCCAGGCCGCGGGGAAGTTGGTGATGGTCCAGTGCCAGTTCCAGGACGCCGTGAGCTGGCCGGCCACGACCTGACCCGGCTGGGTGAAGATCGTGTCGTTCGGGATCAGGTCGGGCGCCGGGCGCTCGCCGGGGCCGGCGTGGTGGGTCCTCCAGACGGCCGGGTCCCGGAGGAGGTCCGCGCTGGCCGCTTCCGCGGCCCCCGGCGCGGCGTAGGTGGCCCAGCCGATCTCCGGGATCGTGGTCCGGAGCGTGAGGTCGTTGCGCGCGGCCACGGCCGCGGCGGCACTCGCCGAGAACGGCTGGAGCTTGGCCATGACGATGGTGTCCCCGGCAGCGGGTGCCGCGGCGACGGCGGCCGACGCCACGGCGGGTCCGGAGGCCAGCGCCCCGGCAGCGGCCAGGGCGAGGGTGAGTCGTGTGCCTCGGTGCATCAGCTCGTCTCCTCGGAAGCTCGGCGGACGGATCGTCGCCAGCCGGAACGCGGCTGTCCATACGCCGTTCGGCGTAGGGGCCGGATGCGGCCGCATCACAGGGGGTCGTGCCGCATCGCGGCCACCGCCCGGGCCGTGGCGGCGGCGCGGGAGCGCACCCCGAGGCGGTCGTAGATGTTCTCGAGGTGCTTCTGCAC
>JAEMRL010000273.1 GCA_016463385.1 Thermoleophilia bacterium | reverse complement strand
CGGCGGTCGCGAGGACGGCGCCGACCTCCCCCGCGCTCGAGGTGCCGTCCATCAGCCCCCGCGCGGCGGTCACCAGGTGCGAGACCGGGTTGGCGTCGACGACCACCTCGAGCCAGCCGGGGAGCGTCTCGGGCTCGACGAAGGCGTTGCTGAGGAAGGTCAGGGGGAACAGCACCATGAACCCCCCGTTCATCACCGCGCTCGGCGTGCGGAAGACGAGGCCGACCGTCGTGAAGGCCCACGCGAGCCCGAAGGCGAACGCCACGACCAGCAGCATCGCGGCGGCCACTCCGCCGAACCCCGCCTCCGGGCGGTAGCCGAGGATCACGCCGACGACGACCACGACGGTGCCGGCGCAGAGGTAGCGCACCGTGTCGCCGAGCACCGCGCCCACGAGCGGGGCGGGCCGCCAGATCGGCAGCGAGCGGAACCGGTCGATGACGCCCTTGGAGGCGTCGGTGCTGAGGGCGACACCGGAGTAGACGGTCGTGAAGAGCACCGACATCACCAGGATGCCGGGCAGGATGAACTGCAGGTACTCGTCGGTGGACCCCGCGATCGCGCCGCCGAACATGAACGTGAACATCAGCGTGAACAGCACCGGCGTCATGGTCGCGTCGATGAGCTGCTCGGGGACGTGCTTGATCTTCAGCATCCCGCGCCAGCCGAAGGTGAGCGTGGCCGACAGGGCGCTCGGCCGGGACGGCCGCGGCGTCGAGGCCAGCGCGGCGCGCAGGGCGGCCGCGTCGGCCCTCGCCTGGGACGGCGCCTCGCTGGTCGATGGATCGCTCATGACGCGCCTCCGCTCATGTCGTCGTCGCCGGACGGCCCCTCGGCCGTGTGGCCGGTCAGGGCCAGGAAGACCTCGTCCAGGCTGGGCTGGCCGAGGGAGAAGTCGGCCACCCCGATGCCGGCGCGGGTGAGCTCCGCCAGCGCCTCGGCGGCGCGGCCGGCGTCGCCGCAGGGCGCCGACAGGGCCGCGGGGTCGGGGTCGAGGTGCACCTCCTCGAGCCCGCGCGCCAGGAGGTCGCGGGCCTCCGGCCGCCGCGCGGGGTCGAGGAGGCGCACGTGCAGGGCGCCCAGCCCCACCGAGGCCTTCAGCTGCCCCGGGGTGCCCTCGGCGATCACCCGCCCGTGGTCGATCACGGCGATGCCCTCGGCCAGCTGGTCGGCCTCGTCGAGGTACTGGGTGCAGAGCAGGATCGTGGTGCCGCCCGCCGCCAGCGCGCGCACGATGTCCCAGACCTGGTTGCGCGACCGCGGATCGAGGCCGGTCGTCGGCTCGTCGAGGAACATCAGCTCCGGGGTGACGACGATGCTCGCGGCGATGTCCAGCCGCCGGCGCATCCCGCCGGAGTAGTGCTTGGCCAGGCGCCCCGACGCCTCGTCGAGGCCGAACGCCCCGATCAGCTCGTCGGCCCGCGCCTTCGCGGCGGCCCGCCGCAGCCCGAGCAGCCGCCCGATCAGGATCAGGTTCTCGCGGCCGGTCAGGTCCTCGTCGACCGACGCGAGCTGCCCGGTGAGGCTGATCGCCTCCCGAACGGCGTCGGCGTCGTCGACGATGTCGTGGCCGAGCACGCGCGCCGATCCGCCGTCGGGGCGCAGAAGGGTCGCCAGCATCCGGATCGTGGTGGTCTTGCCCGCGCCGTTCGGTCCGAGGACGCCGTAGACCGCTCCGCGGCGCACGACGAGGTCGACTCCGTCGACGGCGCGGGTGTCCCCGAACGACTTCGCGAGGCCCGTGGCCTCGATCGCGAGGGTGGACTGGGATGGCATTCGTCGCTCCTGGTTCGCTCGCCCCCCCTCGGCCTCTCCGGGGCGGGCATGCCTCGTCGGACATTCAAGTGATCCACCCGCTCCGACGCCCGCGGGGGCGGGAACTCATCGCAGCGGGTGACACCGGAACGATGGCGCCGCTCGGGCGGGTGTGTTTGCCCGCCCGCCCTCGGGGGCAGCGAACGGCCACCAACTCCCAGGAGCCGAGATGACGACCCGGACCGTCGCCGCAGAAGCCGAGGCACAGAGCAAGAGGCCGTGGTTCCGAGCCCTCTCGCGCGCGGGGATGGCCGCGCGCGGGGCGGTCTTCCTGATCATCGGCGTCCTCGCGATCGCGGTCGCGACCGACTCGGGCGGAGCCACGACCGACCAGGAGGGCGCGCTCGCCGTGCTCGCCCGCCAGCGCTTCGGCGAGGCGCTCCTGCTGGTGCTGGCGATCGGGCTCGCCTGCTACGCGCTCTGGCGCATCGCCCAGGGGGTCATCGACACCGACGACAAGGGCGACGACGCCTCGGGGTTCGCGGTGCGCGCGACGAAGATCGGCAGCGGGATCTCCTACGCGATCCTCTGCGCGGCGGCGATCGGGATCCTGACCGGCTCCTCGAACGGCGGCGCCTCGAGTGGCGGCTCGGGCGATACCAAGAGCACCACGGCCGGAGTGCTCGGATGGCCGGGCGGCCGCTACCTGGTGCTCGCCGCGGCCGCCGCGATCCTCGGGGTCGCGGTCTGGAACGTGTACCGCGGCCTGTCCGAGAAGTTCATGAAGCGCCTGCACCCGCCCGCGGGCATGCGCCGGGCAGTCGAGACCATCGGGCGCGCCGGGATGTGCGCGCGGGGGGTGATCTTCGGCCTGATCGCGGTCTTCCTCGCCAAGGCGGCGTGGGAGTACGACCCCGCCGAGGCGATCGGGCTCGACGGCGCGCTGGCGCGACTCGCCGGTCAGCCCTACGGGCCCGTGCTGCTGGGCCTGGTCGCGGCGGGTCTGGTCGCCTTCGCCCTCTACTGCTTCGCCGAGGCGCGGTATCGCGAGGTCTGACGGCGACGCCGCCCGGCGGCGGCAGCTCCGGCTCCTGGGCGCGGCGGCGCTGTGCCTCGCCTCCTGCCTCGCCCTCGCGGTCGTGGTCGGCACCGCGGCGACGCCCCTGCCCGTCGACCGCGCCGTGGTCGACGCGGTGCACGCGAGCCGGCTCGACGCGCTCGACCGCACCTGGCGGCTCATCGCGCTCGCCGGCGGCAGTGGGGGCCTCGGGGTTGTGGTGCTCGCCAGCTGCGTCCTCGCGCGGCGCCGCGGCGGGCCGGGGTGGCTCACCTTCCTGATCGGCGCCTACGCCGGCACCCAGATCCTCTTCTGGAGCATGAAGCTCGTGGTCGACCGGCCGCGGCCGCCGCTCTCCATCCAGCTCACGACCGTCGGCAGCGCGAGCTACCCGAGCGGCCACACCGCGATCGCCACCGCGGTCGCGGCCGCGCTCTGCGTGGCGGCCACCCGCGCCCGCCGCCCGCTGGTGCGCCGGTCGCTGCTGCCGTTGCTGGTCGCGCTGCCGCTGGTGGTGGGCCTCAGCCGGATCGCGCTCGGTGTCCACTGGTTCTCCGACGTGGTGGGCGGCGCCCTCCTCGGCCTGGGCTGGGTACTCGTGCTGGCGGCGCGGGTGCTGCCGGGGCCCCCGCGGCGCGATACGGACGGGCGCGCGGCCGGCGGGGAGCCGGCGGCGCGCCCGTCACGGGCGGCGACCACGCAGGTGGTCTAGGCGGCGGTCGCCTCCGCGAACGCCCAGTCGAGCCAGGGCAGCAGCGCCTCGATGTCGGAGGTCTCGACGGTCGCGCCGCACCAGATTCGCAGGCCGGGAGGCGCGTCGCGGTAGGAGCCGATGTCGAGTGCGACGCCCTCGGCAGCCAGCAGCTTCACCATCGCCTTCGGCACCGACTCGTCGGCCTCGAGCACCAGGCAGACCGAGGTGTTGGAGCGGGTCCCGGGCACGACGGCCAGGTTGCGCGCCCAGGGGGTGCGGTCCATCCACCCCTGCAGGACCGCCGCGTTGGCGTCGGCCCGGCCGCGGAGCCCGGCCAGCCCGCCGATCCCCTGCGCCCACTCCAGAGCCGCGATGCAGTCCTCGACGCAGAGCATCGAGGGGGTGTTGATCGTCTCCCCCTCGAAGATGCCGGCGATCAGCGATCCGCCCTTGGTCA
>JAEMRL010000272.1 GCA_016463385.1 Thermoleophilia bacterium | reverse complement strand
TGTCCGCCATCCGTGGATCGGGGTTCGAGACCCGTCTCCTCACTCGGCCTTTCGGGAGAACCCCCTGCGTACATGAGCAATGGGGCGTTGCGGATGTGGTCGGCCCCCGAGCGGGCGCAAACGCGACTCAGGGGGTCCGAAAGGGGGTCCGCGCTGGGTGTCGAACACGCTGACGTGCCCGCCCTGAACGCCGACGACATCAAGGGTCTCGTGCGCCGTGCCTCCGGGCGCGGTCACACCGGCAGCCGCAACCGCGCGCTCGTGTCGGCCTTCGTCGGAGCCGGCCTCGGGGTGTCGGAAGCGCTCTCGATCACGGTCGGCGATCTCGACGAGAGCGGCGCCCGCGTGCGGATCGGCGGGGGCCGCGGGCGGTCGGTCGCGGTCGAACCGTCGGTGATGGCGGCCCTGACGACCTGGGTCGAGGCGCGCCGCAACCTCGGCCTCGCCGACGCGGCCGGGCCCCTCTTCTGCACGCGCGACGGGCTGCCGCTGGAGGCCTCCTACGTGCGCCGCCTGATCGCCCGGCTCGGACGCGAGGCCGGCATCGACGGCGTGGTGAACGCGCGCACGCTCCGCGAGAGCTACGCCGCGGCCCGGCTCGCCGACGGGGCCACCGTGGAGGATCTGCGCGAGGAGCTCGGGCACGCGTCGATCGCGAGCACCCAGCGGTTCGTGCGCCAGCTCGGGGGCGTCCCCGCGCCCCGCACGATGATGGGGAGCGACCTGGCATCCGCGCTCTTCGGCGTGGCGCACGCGGGGCTCACGGTGCTGCGCGCCGAGAGGGGCGCCGACGGGGCGATCACGGACTTCATCATGGAGTACGTCAACCCCGCCGCCGCCGGCATCCTCGGGCGCGCCCCCGAGGACCTCCCCGGCGCCTCGGTGCGCGACGTGTTCCCCAACTCCCCCAGCGACGGCACCTACGCCCGCTGGATCGAGCTGATCGAGACCCAGGGGGCGGCGGGGGCGCCGCGCCTCTACGAGTCGGAGGGGCGCACGCGCCTGTTCCGGGTGCGGCGCCTGGCGCACGGCGACCGCATCCTGATGAGCTTCGAGGACCAGGGCGCGGCGCGCGCGGCCGAGCGGGCCGCCGGGCAGCTCCAGGCGCGTCAGACCGCCTACCTCGAGTGCTCCCAGAACGGCGTCTTCATCATGGAGCCGAACGGGACGATCGCCGTCGCGAACGCCGCTGCGCACCGCATCCTCGGCATCGCGACGGGCCGCCTGGTGGGGCTGACCCCCCTCGATCCGCGCTGGCGTCCGACGATGCCCGACGGCTCGCCGATCGACCCGGCCGAGCTCCCCGCGGCGCTGACGCGCAGCACCGGCCAGCCGATCCGCGACCGGGAGCTGGCCTTCACGCGCTCCGACGGGCGGAGGAGCTGGATCTCGGTGAGCACGGAGCCGGTCGAGACCGGCGGGGGAGCCCCGTTCGGTGTGGCGGCGACCTTCACCGACCTCGGTACGCTGCGGCGCGTCAGCGCCCGCGCGCGCGCCTGCGAGGAGGCGGGGCGGCTGATGCAGGCCGTCTCGGGGACCATCCTCCTGCGCTGCCGCCCCGACCTCACCGTCGTCCACGCCTCGGGCCCGGTGGCGCAGCTCCTGGGGCGCACCCCCGACGAGCTGGTCGGCAGCCGCTGCACCGACTGGGTGGATGACGAGGACCGCCAGGCCGTGCGCGACGTGCACCTCCACGCACTGGAGTCACGCGACAGTGTCGGCATCGACCACGGGATCCGCGACGGGTCGGGGACCCTCGTGTCGGTGAGCCGGGTCGTCCGCGCGGTGCGCGACCCCTCCACCGGTGAGGTGGAGGAGATCCAGTCCGTGATCCAGCAGCAGAAGTGACGGCGGCGGGACCCCCGGACCGCCGGGGAGACCCGCCGGCCCGCCTCTACTCGTCCGCGCCCGCTCCGGCCTCCGGGGCTTCATCGGTGGCGACGCCCTCGGCGCCGTCGGGGTCGTCGAGACCGTTCTCGTCCTCGGTGCCCTCCACGACCGACGCGACGCCGCAGACCAGGTCCTCATCGGACATGTTCATGATGCGCACGCCCTCGGTCGAGCGCCCGGTGCGGCGCACCGAATCGGCCTTGATCCGGATCACCTGGCCCCCGAGCGAGATCAGCAGCAGCTCGTCGCCCTCGCGCACGGGGCGGGCCGTCACCAGCTCGCCCTTGCGATCGGAGACCTTGATGGTGCGCACGCCCTTCGTCGGGCGGCCCTTGACCGGGTAGTCGCCCATCGGGGTGCGCTTGCCGTAGCCGTTACCGGTGACGACGAGCAGGTCCTCGTCGTCGCGGGCGACGCACATCGCGAGCACACGGTCGCCCGGATCGAGGTTCATCGCCCGCACGCCGCGGGTGTCGCGCCCCATCGGGCGCGCGTTGCTCTCGTGGAAGCGCGCCGCCTGGCCGCGGGCCGAGACGAACAGCAGGTCCTCGTCGCCGTCGGTGAGCTGCACGCCCACCAGCTCGTCGCCCTCGGTCAGCTGGATCGCGATCAGGCCGAGCTCGCGGAGAACCGTGTCGTAGGCCCGCATCTCGGTCTTCTTCACCATGCCGTCGCGCGTGGCGAGGGCCAGGTACTTGCCCTCGCTGTAGTCGCGGGTGGCGAACACGGCGCGCACCTCCTCGCCCTCCCGGAGGGCGAGGACGTTGGCGATGTGGCGCCCGCGGGAGTCGCGCGAGCCCTGGGGCAGCTCGTGGACCTTCTGCCGGTAGACCTTGCCGAAGTTCGTGAAGAAGAGCAGGTAGTGGTGGGTCGAGGCGATGAACAGGTGCTGGATGTAGTCGTCGTCCTTGAGGCGGACGCCGCGCAGCCCCTTCCCGCCGCGCCCCTGGGCGCGGTAGGTGGTCACCGGAAGCCGCTTCACGTAGCCGGCGTTGGAGATGGAGATCACCATCTCCTCCTCCGCGATCAGGTCCTCGAGGTCGATGTCGCCCTCGCCCGGGACGATCTCGGTGCGGCGCTCGTCGGCGTAGCGGCCGCGGATCTCGAGCAGCTCCTCGCGGATCAGCGCGTAGACCCGGCGCTCGTCGCCGAGGATCGCCCGCAGCTCGGCGATGCGGCCCTGGAGCTCCTTGTACTCGGCCTGGATCTTGCCGGCCTCGAGCTGGGTCAGGCGCTGGAGGCGCAGGTCGAGGATCGCGCGCGCCTGGATCTCGGTGAGGTCGAACCGCGTCATCAGGCCGTTGCGGGCCGTCTCGGGATCGGCCGCGCCCCGGATCAGGGCGATCACCTCGTCGAGGTGCTCGAGGGCCTTCAGGAGCCCCTCGAGGATGTGGGCCCGGGCTTCGGCGCGCGCCAGGCGGAAACGCGAGCGCCGGGTCACCACCTCCTTCTGGTGCGCGATGTAGTGGCGGATCAGGTCCTTGAGGCCGAGCGTGCGCGGCACGCCGTCCACCAGCGCGATGGCGTTCACGCCGAAGGTGGTCTGCGTGGCGGTGTGCTTGTAGAGCTTGTTCAGCACCACCATCGGCACGGCGTCGCGGCGCAGCTCGATCACCACGCGCACGCCGTCGCGGCCGCTCTCGTCCCGCAGGTCGGAGATCTCCGGGATCACCTTGTCGTTGGCCAGGTCGGCCATCTTGCGGATCAGCTCGGCCTTGTTGACCTGGTACGGCAGCTCGGTGAAGACGATCGCGTTGCGGCCGTGCTTGAGCGGCTCGTTGTGGGCCCGTCCGCGCACCACGATGCGGCCCCGGCCGGTGCGATAGGCGTCCACGACGCCGGCGCGGCCGACGATGATGCCGGCGGTGGGGAAGTCGGGCGCCTTGATGTGGCGCATCAGGCCCTCGACCTCGATGGCGGGGTCGTCGATCTGCGCCACCACGGCGTCGATCACCTCGCCGAGGTTGTGCGGCGGGATGTTGGTGGCCATGCCGACGGCGATCCCCGACGAGCCGTTGACCAGCAGGTTCGGGATGCGCGACGGCAGCACGAGCGGCTCGCTGCGGCGGTCGTCGTAGG
>JAEMRL010000271.1 GCA_016463385.1 Thermoleophilia bacterium | reverse complement strand
CCGTGAGGAGGTCCATGTCCACGGCCGGGACACTAGCTGCCGGGTGGCGCCCGCTCCCGGGTGCGCGGCCGGCCGTCGCACCGGGGAGGATCTGCGACGCTGCCCGCGTGCTCTCCCTGGACGGAGTCTCGAAGGCCTACGGGCCCCGGACCGTGCTGCGATCGGTCTCCTTGCTCATCCCCGACGACGCGCGGGTCGGGGTGGTCGGCCCGAACGGCATCGGCAAGTCGACCCTGCTCCGCGTCATGGCGGGTCTCGAGGCGCCCGACGAGGGACGGATCCTGCGGGCCCCGCCGGCGCTCCGCATCGGCCTTCTCGACCAGCGCGGCAGGCCGGCCGCCGACGAGACGGTGGCCGAGCACCTGGCGCGGCGCACCGGGGTGGCCGGCGCGGAGGAGCGGCTCGATGTCCTCACCGCCGCCCTCGCCGACGACCCGGGTCGCGTGGACGAGTACTCCGAGGCTCTCGAGGCCTTCCTCGCCCTCGGCGGGGACGACCTCGGCGCGCGCGCCGGGGCGGCGCTGACCGACGTGGGCCTGTCCCCCGACCGCCTCGGCCTGCCGATGGGGTCCCTGTCGGGCGGGCAGGCGGCACGCGTCGGCCTCGCCGTGCTCGTGCTGGCGCGCGTGGACGTGCTGCTGCTCGACGAGCCCACCAACGATCTCGATTTCGCCGGGCTCGAGATCCTCGAGCGCCTGGTCGACGCGCACCGCGGGGCGGTCGTCACGGTCTCGCACGACCGCGCCTTCCTCGATCGCTGCGTCCGGCGGGTGGTGGAGGTGGTCGAGCCGACCCACGAGGTGCGCGAGTACGCCGGCGGATGGACCGACTACATCGCCCAGCGCGACCAGGCGCGCGAGCGCCAGTATGAGGCGCACGGGCGCTACGCGGGCGAGCGGGGGCGCCTGGAGGACCGCATGCGGCGCCAGCGGGCCTGGTCGGAGGAGGGCGTCAAGAAGGAGAAGAAGCGGCCGAAGGACCCCGACAAGATCGGCCGCGCGATGCGCGCCGAGCGCTCGGAGCAGCAGGCGTCCAAGGTGCGCGCCACCGAGCGCGCGCTGGAGCGGCTCGAGATGGTGGAGAAGCCCTGGGAGGGCTGGCGCCTGCAGCTGCGTCTGGCCTCCGGCCGTGGCGGCGGTGACGTCGTGGCCGTGCTGGAGGGCGCCGTGGTCGAGAGGGGGGCCTTCCGCCTCGGCCCGGTCGATCTCGACGTGCGCCGCGGCGACCGGCTCGTCGTCACCGGCCCCAACGGCGGCGGCAAGAGCACCCTGATCGCGGCGCTGCTCGGCCGGGTGCCGCTGGCCGCGGGCACCGGGCGCACGGGCCCCTCGATCGTCGTCGGCGAGATCGAGCAGGAGCGCACGGCGCTCTTCGGCGCTCCCCGGCTGCTCGACGCGGTGATGGAGCGCTCCGGTCTGCGGGGGGAGGAGGCCCGGACGCTCCTCGCCAAGTTCTCGCTCGACGCCGACCGGGTGGAGCGGCCGGCCGAGCACCTCTCACCCGGCGAGCGCACCCGGGCGCTGATGGCCATCCTGGCCGCCCGCGAGGTCACCTGCCTCGTCCTCGACGAGCCCACCAACCACCTCGACCTGGAGGCCATCGAGCAGCTCGAGGACGCCCTCGGCGACTACGAGGGCACCCTGATCCTCGTCACCCACGATCGCCGCATGCTGGAACGTGTGGAGGTCAACCGCAGGATCGTCGTCGAGGACGGGATCGTCCGGGAGCTCACCGCCTAGGGACCCTCGGGGACGGCCCCGGCCGCTTCTTCCGTTCGGTGCGGGGCCTGCTGCGCACCGGGGTCCAATTGGACCCCGGACCTTCGCCCAATTGAACCGTCACCCGAAAGCCCTGCAAAGGGCCAACGACGTGCGGTGAGGCGTGCCGTTCTCCGTCAGGAAGGCGACGGTCCGCGGTGCGCAGAGCGCGGTGTTCCGGCACGGGCCCCCCGGCCCCGGGGGAGCCCCCGCCGGGGTCAGATCGTCAGCACCAGCTTGCCGAAGTGCGCGCCGGCCTCCTCCCGGGCGTGGGCGGCGGCGACATCGGCCAGCGGGCGCACCGAGTCGATCACCGGGACCCAGGACTGGTGGGCCACGGCCGCGAGGAGGCCGGCGAAGTCCCGCGGGCTGCCCATCGTCGTGCCGAGCAGCGAGACCTGGCCCATCGTGAGCGGCCTCACCGTCAGCTCGACCTTGGCTCCGCCGGTGCCGCCGAAGGCGACGACGCGCCCGCCCGGCCGGACGCAGTTGATGCTGTCGGGCCACGTCGAGCCGACCGAGTCGATGACCACGTCCACGCCCCCGCCGGACATCTCCTTGACGCCGGCGACCCAGTCGCCCTCGGTGTAGTCGACCCCGCCCGCGGCGCCGAGGTCGCGCGCCCGCGCGAGCTTCTCCTCGGAGGACGAGGTGACGATCACGCGGCAGCCGGCCGCACGGGCGATGTGGAGTGCCATCGTCGCGACGCCGCCGCCGATGCCGAGGATCAGCACGGTCTCGCCCGGGCGGATCCGCGCGCGGCTCACCAGGGCGCGGTACGCCGTCAGCCCGGCGAGGGGCAGGGCGGCGGCCTCCTCGAACGAGAGGCGTGCCGGCTTCGGGAGGACGTTCTCGGCCGGGATGCGGATCAGCTCGGCGTAGGTGCCGTCGTCGGGCCCGCCCAGGATGCGGAATCCGGGCGCCGGCGCGTCCTCACCGCCACCCCAGCCGAGCGAGGGCAGGATGACCACCTCGTCGCCCTCCGAGACGCCGCTCACTCCGGCGCCGATCGAGCGCACCACACCCGCCCCGTCCGAGCCCGGGATGACGGGCAGGGGGCTCGGGGCGACGCCCTTGCGCAGATAGACGTCGCGCCGGTTGAGGGCCGCGGCCCGCAGCGCAACGACCACCTCTCCGGGGCCGGCGACCGGATCGGGCGCCGAGCCGATCCGAAGGACGTCCGGGGCTCCGGTCTCGGTGAGGACGACGGCGTTCACGGCAGGGCCTTTCGGTCGGGAGAGCAGACTCCGGGAGCCTACGTCCGGGACGCCTCCTCCGCGTGGCGGACGATCGGCGGCGCGTCCAGCTCCGGGCGTCCGGCACCGGCCTCCCAGGCGGCGAACGCGCGCCGCATCCCGGGCGCCGCCGCGTGGCAGGCCGAGAGGTCGAGCCCCATCGAGCCCGGGGGTCCGGCCGCTAGGTTGCCGATCGCGCGGTCGAGCAGCGCACGCGCCCCGTGCGCGTTGCCGCGGCGGTGGTGCTCAAGCGCGACCGCCCACTGGATCAGGCCCTGCAGGAAGCGCATGTCGGGGTCGTCACTGCGCCGCCATGCGGCCTCGAGCACCTCGTGGGCGTCGAAGAAGCGCCCGGCGGCGTAGTGCTCGAGGAAGCCGGTCAGCGCCTCGTCGCGGACGGCCGGGCCGGTCACCCCGGACGGACCGCCGCGCTCAGCCGTTCGGCGGCCGGGTCGCCGCCAGGAGCGGATAGGGGTTGAGGGGCGCGCCGGCGCGCTCCCAGGTGATCCGAAGCCATCCGGCGGTGCCGCCGAGGTGCGCTCCGGGCGCCACGGCCGCGCCGTCACCGATGCCGGGCGCGTAGGACGCGAGCGGTCCGTAGCCGAGCCGGTCGCCCCCGGGCGTCTCGACCCAGAACGCGATGCCGCGCTCGGCCTCGGCCGGGGTGGCCGCGCGCAGGGTGCCCGCCGCCATCGCCACCGCCGCCGCGCCGGGGGCGCTCGCGATGGTCACGGCGCACTGGTGGCGGCCGCCGTCGCACTCGCTGGGACCGGGCTCGGCGTAGGCGTCGCGGTAGGCGGCGGGCGCGCCCACGGCGAGGGCCAGCGGGAAGACGAAGCCGTCCACCACGGCGGGGGCGCCGGTCGCCGGATCGGCCCCGTCGCGGGCGCCCGTTCCGGTCACGGCGGGCGGCGCCCCGCCCCAGGCGGTCACCACGGGCGGCCCGGTGGCCTCGGAGGCGGCGGGGGCCGGGGGGGAGAG
>JAEMRL010000270.1 GCA_016463385.1 Thermoleophilia bacterium | reverse complement strand
GTCGCCGGCGTGGCGCGCGTCGCCCGCGCGGCGGGCGCCCTCGTGCTGGTGGACGGAGCCCAGTCGGTGGGGGCCGTGCCGGTCGATGCCGCCGCCCTCGGCGTGGACGCCTACGCCCTTCCGGCCCACAAGTGGCTCCTCGGCCCCGAGGGGCTCGGCGCGCTCTGGGTGGCGCCCGGGGCCCTCGCGCGGATCGACCTCGCCGTCTCGGGGTACGAGAGCGGCTCCGGGCACGGGCCCGGCGGTGCGATGACGCCGCATCCCAGCGCCGAGCGGTACGAGGTGTCGACCCCTCCCGCGGCCCTCCTGCCGGCCTGGCGGGCCTCGATGGAGTGGCTGGAGAGCCTCGGCTGGGGGTGGATCCACGGCCGCGTCGCGGCTGCCCGCGAGCAGGGCCGGGAGGCCCTCGGCGCGATCCCCGGCGTCCGGATCCTGACGCCCGCCTCGGGTGTGGCGGGACTCCTGACGTTCGTCATCGAGGGGCGCGATCCGCAGGAGGCCTGCGCCGCCCTGGCCTCCCGGGGCGTGATCATCCGCTGGCTGGAGCGCCCCGCGGCCCTGCGCGCGTCGTTCGGGTTCTTCTGCGACGCGGCCGACGTCCAGCGTCTCGCCGAGGGCGTGAGCGCGGTGGCGCGCGGCGACTGCTAGCGTCCAGGGTCGTGAGTCAGGACAGGCTGGTCATCCGGGGCGGCCGAGCGCTGTCCGGCACCGTTGTGCCGAGCGGCAACAAGAATGCCGCTCTGCCGATCCTCGCCGCATGCCTTCTCACGGACGAGGAGGTCGTGCTCGAGAACGTGCCCGACATCCTCGACGTGCACGTGATGCTCGCGCTGCTCGACGACCTCGGGGTCAGCGTGCGCGACGAGGGCCCGAACGCCCTCGCGCTGCGGGCCGACCGCGTCCGCACGACCCACCTCGACCCCGACCTCTGCCGGCGCCTGCGCGCCTCGCTCCTGCTCGCCGGGCCGCTGCTCGCGCGCTGCGGCGAGGTCGAGCTGCCGCTGGCCGGCGGCGACTTCATCGGGCGGCGCCGCGTCGACACGCACCTGCTGGCGTTCCGGGGCCTGGGAGCCGAGTGCGAGGTCAACCGCAGCTACGCGCTGAGCCACCGGGGCCTGCGCGGCGCCGAGCTGTTCCTCGACGAGGCCTCGGTGACCGCCACCGAGAACGCGCTGATGGCGGCGGTCACCGCCACCGGCCGGACCGTGATCCTCAACGCCGCCGGCGAGCCGCACGTGCAGGACCTGGCGCGCTTCCTCGTGGAGCTCGGCGGCCAGATCGAGGGCATCGGGACCAACCGGCTGATCATCGACGGCGTGGACCGCCTGCACGGCGGGCGCTTCCGGATCGGCCCCGACTACATCGAGATCGGCTCGTTCATCGGGCTCGGGGCCATCACCGGCTCCGATCTGACGATCACCGACGTGCGCCCCAGCGACATGCGCATGATCAACCTGACCTTCGAGCGGATGGGCATCCGCGTGGAGATGGAGGGCGACACGCTGCGCGTGCCGCCCGACCAGTCGCTGCGCGTCGTCTCGGACGAGGGCGACGCGATCCCGAAGATCGACGACGGCATCTGGCCCGCCTTCCCGGCCGACCTCACCAGCATCGCGACGGCCGTGGCCACGCAGACGCACGGCACGGTGATGATCTTCGAGAAGATGTTCGAGAACCGGCTCTTCTTCGTGGACAAGCTGGTCGCGATGGGCGCCCGGATCGTCCTCTGCGACCCGCACCGCGTCCTGGTCAGCGGCCCCGCACGGCTCTTCGGGGAGCGGCTGGAGAGCCCGGACATCCGCGCCGGCATGGCCATGCTGATCGCCAGCCTGGCGGCCGAGGGCGTCAGCGTCATCGGCAATGTCGGCCAGATCGACCGCGGGTACGAGCGGATCGACCAGCGCCTGCGCGACCTCGGGGCCGACATCGAGCGTGTTCGTGAGTGAGTCGGCCAGCGGGCGCGCGGTCGTGACGGCCGCCGCCCTCCCCTCAGGGGGCAAGGACGTCCTCGCCGTCGAGGCGCGGGAGCTGCGCAGCGTCGAGGCCGCGCTCCGCGACCGCTTCCAGGCGTTCGGCTACCGCGAGGTCATGACCCCGGTGCTCGAGTTCGCCGACGTGATCGAGCGGGCTCAGGAGGGGCGCCTGCGCGACACCTTCCGGCTCTTCGACGAGGCCGGCCGGGTCCTCGTGCTGCGCCCCGATCTCACGATCCCCGTCGCGCGCCTGGTGGCGACCCGCATGGGCGACCACCCCGGGCCGGTCCGGGTGTCGTATCTCGCACGCGCCTTCCGCCCGCCCTCTCCGGGGCGCCCGCGCGCGTCCGAGCAGCGCCAGGCCGGTATCGAGCTGGTGGGGGAGGGCGGACCGGGCGCCGACGCGGAGGCCCTCGGGCTGCTCGCCCAGAGCCTTCGGGCGACCGGGCTGGAGGGCCTGCGCGTCGGCGTGGGCGACGTCTCCCTGACGGCCGCGATACTCGACGGGCTGGGACTCGCGCCCGGCGTCCGCGACGACCTGAGCGCCGCTCTCGCGGCGCGGAACTTCGTCGAGTGGCGCCGCCTCGCCGCTCTCGCCCTGCCGAGCGGTCCGGGATCGGACCTGCTGCGCGACCTGCCGTCCCTTCGCGGAGGCCGTGAGGTGCTGGCGCGGATCGCGTCGGAGGTCCCCGCGGCCGCTGCGGCCTGCGAGCGCCTCGGCCGCACGCTCGACCTGCTGGCGGCGCACGGCGCGGCCGACGCGGTGATCCTCGACCTCGGGGTGCTGCGCGACTGGTCGTACTACTCGGGCATCGTCTTCGAGGCCTACGCGCCGGGCGTCGGCTCGCCGATCGCGATGGGCGGCCGCTACGACGGCCTCGGCGCGCGCTTCGGCCGCGCCCGCCCCGCCGTCGGCTTCGCCATCACCCTCGACCTGCTGCACCAGGCGCTGCTGGCGGCCGGTCCGGCCCCCCGCCCGGCGCGCGCCGGCCTCGTGCTGGCCGGGGGCCTCGACGCCGATCTTCCCGCGGCGGCCGCCCTCCGCGCCGCCGGCGTGGCGGTGGTGGCGCTGGCGGAGGGTTCGCCCGACGCCGATGCGCTCGCCGACGCCGAGGGCTGGCGCTGGGTCGCCCGCCGGGCCGGGACCGGCTACTCGGTCACCGACCGGACCACCGGAGCCGTCAGGGAGTGCGCCCGACTCGAGGATGTGGCCGCATGGCGGGACTGAGGATCTGCGTGCCGCTCGGGGCGTTGTTCCCGGGCTCTGTGGAGGTCCTCGAGGCGGCCGGCGTCGACGTCGCGCCACTCCGCGACGCCGGCCGGCGGCTGATCCTGGAGAGCCCCACCGGCACCACCTTCATCACGACGCGCCCGAGCGACGTTCCGACCTACGTCGAGAGCGGCGCGGCCGACCTCGGCATCGTGGGCAAGGACGTGCTGCGCGAGCGCGACCCGGACGTCTACGAGATCCTCGATCTCGGCTTCGGCGGCTGCCGGATGGTCTACGCCACGCGCGAGGGCGAGGACCCGACGCCGGCCGCCCTCGAGCACCTCGGGGTGGTGCGGGTGGCGACCAAGTACCCCGTCTCGGCGACCCGGCACTTCACGGCGACGGGCCGGCAGGCGGAGGTCGTGAAGGTCAACGGCTCGGTCGAACTGGCGCCCCTGGTGGGCCTCGCGCACGGCATCGTCGACCTGGTGGCGACCGGGCGCACCCTGCGCGAGAACGGCCTGGTCGAGCGAGAGGAGATCTTCACGTCGTCGGCGCGGCTGATCGTCAACCGCGTGAGCCAGACCCTGAGGGCAGAGGAGCTCGACGGCCTCGTCGCGCGCATGCGCGAGGCCGGGTCGTGAGCGTCCCGCCGCGTCGTGCCCGGCTGCGCGCCGGGGGCGTCCAGGTGCTCGCGCGCACCCTGCGCCCGGTGCTCGACGTCGCCGGCGTGGCGAGCGGCGTTGCCGAGGTGCTCGACGCGGTCCGCGAGCGGGGCGACGACGCCCTGG
>JAEMRL010000269.1 GCA_016463385.1 Thermoleophilia bacterium | reverse complement strand
GCGGATGACGTCGCCCTTCGGGCCGATGGCGGCGGCCGACATGTGGTCGGGCTGCCAGTACTCACCGGCGAGCGCCATCACGTCGTCGGCCGTCACGGCCTCGATGCGCGCCTCGATCTCGTCGATCGTCAGCAGCTCGGTACCGGTCAGCACCGAGCGCCCGATCCGGTTCATCCGGGTGCCCGAGCTCTCCATGCCGAGGATCATCCGCCCCTTGAGGTGGTCCTTCGCCCGGCGCAGCTCGGCCGCGGGGAGCGGCTCGGCGCCGATGCGGCGCAGCTCGGTGGCGATCACCTCGCAGGCGGTCGCCAGGTTGTCCTCGCGGGTGCCGAGGTAGATGCCCACCTGGCCCGCGTCGGCGTAGCCGACGGTGTACGAGCCGACCGAGTACGCGAGGCCGCGCTTCTCGCGCACCTCCTGGAAGAGCCGGCTGCTCATCGAGCCGCCGAGGACGGTGTCGAGCACCGACTGCGCATGGCGGCGCGGGTCGTTGCGCGAGAGCCCCGGCCCACCGAGGCACAGGTGGTACTGCTCGGTGGCCTTCTCCTTGAGCACGAGCGTCGGGGCGCCGGGGCTGGCCGGCTCGTAGATGCCCGTGCTCGCGGCCGTCGGCAGGTCGCCGAGCAGACCCTCGGCGAGCTCCATGACGCGGTCGTGGGTGATGTTGCCCGCGGCGGCGACCACCATGTTCGGAGCCGTGTAGTGGCCCCGGTGGTAGGCGCGCACACCGGCCTCGGGGACCGTTCCGATCACCTGGGCGGTGCCGATCACCGGGCGGCCGAGGGCCTGGTCGGGGAACACGGCGTGGCTGACCAGGTCGTGGATCTGATCCTGGGGATCGTCCTCGTACATGGCGATCTCCTCCAGCACGACCTCGCGCTCCTGATCGAGGTCGTGGAAGGCCGGCCGCTGGAGCATGTCGGTCAGCAGCGGCATCGCCCGGTCGACGAGCTCGTCGAGGACGCGGGCGTAGAGGACGGTGTAGTCCTTGCCCGTCGCGGCGTTGACCTCTCCGCCGAGGCCGTCGAAGGCCTGGGCGATCTCCTCCGCCGACAGGGTCGGCGTGCCCTTGAACAGCATGTGCTCGAGGAAGTGGGAGATGCCCGCCTCCTCGGGGCGCTCGAAGCGGGATCCGACGCCGATCCAGACCCCGATCGCGACCGAGCGCACACCCGGGAGGGTCTCCGAGATGACCCGGAGCCCTCCCGAGGTGACGCCCTGGACCGGCAGGGACACCGCCGTAGCCGGTCCGGTGGCCACTACTCGGCGGCGGTCAGCCGGCGGCGCCTGCGCCGGGGCTGGTCGTCGCCCTCGCCGGAGGCCGCCCCGTTGGAGTCGCCGCCGCCGTTGTCGTCGCCCTCGGTGCCGACGATGCGCAGGCCGATGCGGCCACGCGCCCGGTCGACCTCGACGACGGTCACGTCCACGACGTCGCCGCGGTTGACCACGTCCTCCACCTTCTCCACCCGGCCGCTGCCGAGGTTGGAGATGTGCAGCAGGCCGTCGACGCCCTTGGTGAGCTCGACGAACGCGCCGAACGTGGTCGTCTTGACGACCTTGGCGCCGTGGAAGGTGTCGCCCACCTCGACGTCCTTGGTCATCGCGCGGATCGCCTCGACCGCCGCGTCGGCCTTCTCGCCGTTGACCCCGTACACCTTGACGGTGCCGTCGTCCTCGATCGAGATCTCGACCTCGTAGTCGGCCTCGAGGCCGCGGATGGTCTCGCCGCCCTTGCCGATGACGGTGCCGATCCGGTCCGGGTCGATCTTGATCGCCGTGATGCGCGGCGCCCAGGCCGACAGCTCCTCGCGCGGTCCGGCGATCGACTCCGCCATCTTGCCGAGGATGTGCTCGCGGCCGGCCTTCGCCTGCGCCAGCGCGTCGCGGAGCATGTCGAAGGTGACGCCGGAGATCTTGCAGTCCATCTGCAGGGCGTTGATGCCCTTGCTGGTGCCGGCGACCTTGAAGTCCATGTCGCCGAGGTGGTCCTCGTCGCCCTGGATGTCGGAGAGCACGATGTAGTCGTCGCCCTCCTTGATCAGGCCCATCGCGATGCCGGCCACCGGCCGGGTGATCGGGACGCCGGCGTCGAGCAGCGCGAGCGTCGAGCCGCAGACCGACGCCATCGACGACGAGCCGTTGGACTCCAGCGTCTCGGACACGAGCCGCAGGGTGTACGGGAACTCGACGTCGTCCGGGATCATCGGCAGCAGGGCCCGCTCGGCGAGCGCGCCGTGGCCGATGTCACGGCGCTTGGGGCCGCGCATGAACCCGGTCTCCCCCACGCTGAACGGCGGGAAGTTGTAGTGGTGGATGTAGCGCTTGGTGGTCTCGATGCCGAGGCCGTCGATGCGCTGCGCCTCCTTGGTGGTGCCGAGCGCGAGGCTCGTCAGCACCTGGGTCTCGCCGCGGGTGAACAGCCCGGTGCCGTGCACGCGCGGAAGCACGCCGACCTCCGTCGTGATCTGACGGATCTCGTCGGCCTTGCGCCCGTCGGGGCGGTGCTTCTCCACCGCGATGCGGCGGCGGATGATCGACTTCTGGAGCGCGTCGAAGGCGCGGCCGAAGTCGGCGGCGGCCTCCGGGTCGGGGTCGGCGCCGAGGATCGACTCGGCGGCGGCGGCCCGCACGGCGGCGACCTTGTCGCGGCGCAGCAGCTTGGCCTGCTCGAGGGTGGCCTCGGCGAGGTCCTTGCCGAACGACTTCTCGACCTTGGCGGCCAGCTTCTCGTCCACGACGATCGGCGCGACGTCCCACTTGGGCTTGCCGGCCTTCTTCTGCAGCTCGAGCTGTGCGGCGCAGAGGGTGCGGATCTCCTCCTGGGCGATCTGCAGCGCCTCGAGCATCGTCTCCTCGTCCACCTCGGTGGCGCCGGCCTCGACCATCGAGATGGCGTCCACCGTGCCGGCGACGACGAGGTCGAGCTCCGACTCCTCCGCCTCCTGCAGGGTCGGGTTGATGATGAACTCATCGTCCATCAGACCGATGCGCACGGCGCCGACCGGTCCCTGGAAGGGCATCTCGGAGAGCATCAGCGCCATCGAGGCGCCGTTGAGCGCCAGGATGTCGAACGCGTTCACCTGGTCCACCGAGAGGATCGTCGCGACGACCTGGGTCTCGTTGCGGTAGCCCTTGGGCCACAGCGGCCGGATCGGCCGGTCGGTCATGCGCGCGGTCAGGGTCGCGCGGTCGCTCGGCCGGGACTCGCGCTTGATGAAGCCGCCGGGGATCTTGCCCGCGGCGTACATGCGCTCCTCGACGTCCACGGTGAGCGGGAAGAAGTCCGCGCCCGGACGGGGCGACTGGGCCCCGACCGCGGTCACCAGGATCACCGTGTCACCCGAGCGGACGACGACAGAGCCGTTGGCCTGCTTGGCCAGCTTGCCCGTCTCGAATGAGATCGGCGAATCGCCGATCTGCACGGTCACGTTTTCTACTGCCATTTCACATCCCTTGTCTGCCCCGCACCGCTCGGCCGGGGCGCCTCTGATGCCGGCACCGCCCGGTGCCGACCTTCTGTGCTCGTGGTGCCCTTCAGGCTCGGGGCGCGGTTACCTGCGCAGGCCGAGGGTCTTCGTGAGCTCGCGGTACCCGTCCAGGTCCGTGCGCTGCATGTAGTTGAGCAGCCGGCGACGCCGGCCCACCATCTGGAGAAGGCCACGCCGCGAGTGGTGGTCCTTCTTGTGCGTCTTCAGGTGCTCGGTGAGGCCGTTGATCCTCTCGGTGAGGATGGCCACCTGCACCTGCGGCGAGCCCGTGTCGGACTCGTGGCGGCGGTGGGTGCCGATGACGCTGCTCTTCGCGTCCTTGGACAGCATGGTGCTTCTCCTCGCTCAGCCTCGGCGCAGCCGTGGCCGCCCCGGGTCGTCTCTGGGTCTGCCGAGGGGGAGCCGTCCAGGGGGCACTCCCGCATTCCTCGGCGCCGGGCGAGGTTAGCTGAGCGCCCCCGCCCGGCCCCCGGCGGACTGCTGCGGGTGCGGGGGCGACCCCCGCAC
>JAEMRL010000268.1 GCA_016463385.1 Thermoleophilia bacterium | reverse complement strand
GTGCTGCTTGCCGCCTGAGGCGCCCCCGTCCGCTCAGTCCGAGCGCCGCCGCATGGTCGCGGCGCCGGCGGCGAGGGCACCCAGCGTGAGGGCCACGATCACCACCACGTCGATCGCGAAGCGGGCGCCGAGCTCCTCCGGGCGGGTCGCCCGGTCGAGCGCGTCGTAGGCGTAGGTCAGCGGCAGCACGGCCGAGATCGCCTCCAGCCAGCCAGCCATCTGGTCGCGGGCGACGAAGAGGCCGCAGAGCAGGAGCTGCGGCAGCACCGCGGCGGGCATGAACTGCACGGCCTGGAACTCGCTCGTCGCGAAAGCGCTGACGAACAGGCCGAGCGCCATCCCCAGCAGCGCGTTCGCCAGCGCGAGGGCCACGAGCAGGCTGGCCGGCCGGGAGATCTCGAGCCCGAGCGGGCCGAGCGAGAGCGCCGCGACGGCGGCGGTCTGCACGAGGGCCACGACGGCGAAGGCGATCGCGTAGCCCGCCAGCAGGTCGAGCTTGGCCATCGGTGTGGTCATCAGCCGCTCGAGCGTCCCCGTGGTGCGCTCGCGCAGCATCGCGATCGAGGTCACGACGAACATCGTCGTGAACGGCAGGAGGCCGAGCAGCGGCGCCCCGATGCGCTGGAAGGTCTGGGGCTGGGCGTCGAAGGCGTAGCGCATGATCACCATCAGCAGGCAGGGCACCACGATCAGCAGCGCGAGCGTGCGCGGGTCGCGCCGCAGCTGGCGCAGCACCCTCTCCGCCACGGCGAGCGTCGCGCGCGGGCTCACGGGGCCACCTCCTCGCGCTCGAGCAGGCGCAAGAAGGCCTCACCGAGGTCGTCGGTGCCCGTGCGGGCGCGCAGCGCGTCGGGTGTCTCCGCCGCCACCAGCGACCCCTCGCGCATCAGCAGCAGCGTGTCGCACTCGGCGGCCTCGTCCATGACGTGGCTCGACACGAGGATCGTGGCGCCCCCGACGACGAGCGACCGGAAGGTCGCCCAGAGGTCGCGGCGCAGCACCGGGTCGAGGCCGACGGTGGGCTCGTCGAGTACCAGCAGGGGCGGGTCGCCGAGTAGCGCGACCGCGAGGGAGACCCGCGTCCTCTGGCCACCGGACATGCGATCGACGCGCCGGCCGCCGCTGTCGCCGAGGCCGACGGTCCCCATCGCCCGGGCGGCCTCGCCGGCCGGCACGCCGAGCAGGCGCGCGAAGTGCGAGAGGTTCTCCTCGACGGTCAGGTCGCCGTACACCGACGGGGCCTGCGTCACGTAGCCCACCCGCGGCCGCAACGCCGGCGATCCCGCCGGAAGGCCGAGCACCGTGACCTCTCCGCCGGCGACCCGCTGCACCCCCACGATCGAGCGCATCAGCGTGCTCTTGCCGCACCCGCTCGGGCCGAGGAGCCCGGTGACCGTGCCCCGGGCGACGCTGAGGGAGAGGTCGCGGATCACCGGCTGCCCGCCCCGGCTGACCTCGAGCCCCCTGACCACGACCGCGTCCTCCATCCCCGCTCTCCTTGTGAGCGATCACTTACTTGTGGAGGAACGTTAGTGAGTGGCTGCTAACATTTCAACGATGGCTGTGCCCACGGATCCTCCCGCGCCCCGCCGTCCCCGCATGACGGGGGCCGACCGGCGGGTCGCGATCCTCGCATCGGCCCGCGCCGCCTTCGCCGAGAAGGGCTTCCAGGGGGCGGGCACGGCGGCCATCTCGCGGGCCGCGGGCTGCTCGGAGGCGATCCTCTACCGCCACTTCGACTCGAAGCGCGCGCTGCTGCTGGCGGTCCTCGAGGAGGAGATCACCAGCCGCGTCCGCGAGGGCCGCGCGATCGCGCCGTCGGGGGGCGCGGAGTCGGCCGCGGCGATGCCGGCGGCGCTCGAGGCCCGCCTCGCCGACCCGGAGATGGTGGTCACCATCCGGCTGATCCTGCTCGCGCTGAGCATCAGCGGCGACCCGGAGGTCTCCGCGGCGGTCGGGAGGCTCTTCGAGACCGTGCGCGCGCCCGTGCGCCGGATGCTCGAGGCCGGCCAGGCCGCGGGCCGTGTGCGCGGCGACCTCGATCCCGAGCTGCTCACCTGGCTCTGGCACGGCCTGTTCCTGGTGGCGCTCGTGCGCACCTCGATCGCCGACGACGGGGTCGCCCTCGGGGCGGTCGACGCGGCGCGCCTCCTGGCGGGGCTCCTCGGCCCGCCCCCCGCGGACTAGGGCCGCGTCCTCCCGATCCACTCGACGAGGTCGTCGAGGCGGTGGGCCCAGAAGACGGTCAGACCGCGGGACTGGGCGCTCTCCAGGCTGGCGGCCTTGAACACGCCCGACAGCACCGCGGCGGGGACGACCTGGTCCTCGCCGAAGGCGCGCAGCCAGCCGACCGCCTTCACCGCGGCGTCGTTGTTGACCCGCTTGAACGAGTTGGTCATCGAGTTGGAGACCTTGCACTCGAGCGGCATCCGGCGGCGGTCCCAGAGCCCGACGACCAGGTCGGCCTTGCGGCCGCCGAAATCGACCTCGTCGCAGAACTCGCCGGGCGCCGGGGCGTCCTCGAGCGTGCGGATCGCCCGGGGGCGGTCGACGCGGGTGAACCCGGCGGCGATCAGGGCCTCGGCCACCGCGCCCTCCTGGGCGGTCTTGGCGTCGTTGCGGCGCAGGGTGCGCATGCGCTCGGTGGCCATCAGGGTCGCCGAGGCCAGCACCGCCGCCTGGCGCTCGGCCTCGCTCGGCTCGCGCCCCTCGTGGACCCACGCGAAGCGGCGCTGGTCGATGCCGGTGAGGACGCTGTCGACGATCCGCGCCGCGGCCTCCGGGTCGGCGCGCAGCCGGGTGGGGGCGAGCGTCGTGCGGGCGATGACGCGCAGGTCGTCCACCGAGATGAAGGGCCCCGCCACGAAGCGCAGCGCCTCCAGCAGCCGCGGCTCGGTCACCACCTCGACCGCCCGCTCGCGCAGCTGGGAGAGATCGACCGTCAGCTCGATCAGCTCCTCCATCGTCCCGAGGCATTCGTCCACGTGCGCCGGGTACTGGCCGAGGGGCTCCTGCTCGCGCTCGCGCCGGAAGCTGTCGACGGCGGCCGCCACGTCGCGCTCGAGCGACTCGGGGCTCCACCGCGGCGGTGAGAGGAAGGTGCTCACGCCGCCTCGTCGTCCGCCAGGAAGGGGTCGGGCACCAGCAGCCGCTCCATCTCGCGCGGCTCGAACTTGGTGAGCCCGCCCGCATAGGTGCGGCCGTCGTCGACCGAGACGCTGCGCCGGAGGGCGCCGACGAGGCGCGTGAGCACCTCGTCGGGCAGCTCGGTGCGCGGATAGAGGCCGTGGGCGATGTTGATGTGCCGCGCGCCCGCCACGTTGCGGACGAACGCCGGCGGGCGGCGCGCCATGTAGGTCGCGAGGATCGGCGCCGGCGGGCGCAGGCCCACCGACCACCAGGTGCGCCGCGCGCGGGCGATGTAGCCGTCGTGCGCGCCGTCGCGACGGGCCTCGCGCAGGAAGCGGGTGATGCTACGCCGCTCGGCGCCCTCGAAGACGTCGAGGTCGTGGGGCAGATCGACGACGCGGCGCAGGTGGTCGGTGGCCGACAGCGCGGGCCCCGCCTCGAAGATCTCCCGGGCCCGGGTGATGCTCGCGAACAGCACCGATTCGGGCAGGTCGACGTCGCCCGCGCGCACGACCCAGGTGGAGTTGCGGCCGGTGACCGCCCCGCGGTGCACGCGGCAGATCTCCCCGAGCTGGACGTGGCCCGCCGGCACCGCGCGGGCGCGCCGCGTGAGCGGGCTCCAGCGCGGCGCGGCCCCGAGGCTCTCGGCCGGGACCTCGCGCCCGCCCTCGAGCGCCCCGAGCCCGGAGACCGCGTCGAGGCGCCGCATGCGGATCGGCGCGCCCGGCGGGCGCCCGACCCGGAAGCAGGTGATCGCGGCGGTGACGGCGGCGTCGTCGAAGGGGGCCGCCGTCGGCTCGAGCACGTGGATCGCCTCACCGCCGAGCGGGCCGAGCAGCAACTCGCGGACGAGCCGGCCGTAGTTGGTG
>JAEMRL010000016.1 GCA_016463385.1 Thermoleophilia bacterium | reverse complement strand
GCCTCGGCCTCCGTGAAGCACCGCTCGGCCAGCCGGGGGCGCTTGGCCAGCGACGCGGCGAAGCGGTCGATCTCGACCACGTCCACCCCGACGCCCAGAATCGCCAAGACTCAGCCTCTACTCGACGGTTACGGTCTTGGCCAGGTTGCGCGGCTGATCCACGTTCAGGCCCCGCTCGCGCGCCAGTCCATAGGCGAAGATCTGCAGCGGGATCACCGCGGCGATCGGCGACAGCAGCGCCTGGGTGCGCGGCGCCCAGAGCACGTCGTCGGCGTGCTGCTCGATCTCCTCGTTGCCCTCGGTGGCCACGGCGATCACGCGCGCCCCGCGGGCCCGGACCTCCTGGATGTTGGAGACGACCTTGTCGAAGACGTGCCCGTCGGTGGCCACGACCACCACCGGCGAGCCCTCCTCGAGCAGCGCGATCGGGCCGTGCTTCATCTCACCCGCCGGATAGGCCTCGGTGGGGATGTAGCTGATCTCCTTCAGCTTCAGGGCGCCCTCGAAGCAGACCGGCACGCCGACGTGGCGGCCCAGATAGAGGAAGAAGGGCCGGGAGGCGTAGGTCGCGGCGATGGCCATCACCTGCTCGGGCGCGGCCGAGGCGAGGTAGGCCTCGATCACGTCGGGCACCTTGCGGAGCTCGTCGGCGAGGTCGAGCGCGCCCGCGGAGGTGAGGGCCCACTTCAGGCGCCCGAGCTTCAGGGCCAGCAGCGAGAGGGCCATCACCTGGGCGGTGTGGGTCTTGGTCGCCGCCACGCCGATCTCGAGGCCGGCGCGGGTGTAGAGCACCCCGTCGGCGTCGCGGGTGGCCTGCGAGCCCATGATGTTGGTGAGGGCGACCACGTGGGCGCCCCGCTCGCGCGCCACGCGCATCGCGGCGAGCGTGTCGGCGGTCTCGCCGCTCTGGGTGATCCCGATGATCAGGTCGCCGGGACCGGCGAGGCAGGTGCGGTAGCGGTACTCCGAGGCCACCTCGACGTGGACCGGGATGCGGGCCCAGTCCTCGATCAGGTACCGGCCGACGAGGCCGGCGTGGTACGAGGTGCCGCAGGCGACGATGTGGATCCGCTCCACCCGGGCCAGGGTGGGGTCGTCCAGGCCGAGGCCCGCCAGCTCAACCGAGCCGTCGGGACGCAGCCGGTCGCCGATGGTGTCCCACAGGGCGGACGGCTGCTCGTGGATCTCCTTGAGCATGAAGGTCTCGTAGCCGCCCTTCTCGGCGGCGTCCTCATCCCAGTCGACGCGCTCGGCCGGGCGCTCGGGCATCAGTCCCGCCCCGTTCCAGACGGTGTGGCCACCCGCCTCGAGCACGACCACCTCGTCGTCCTCGATGATCATCACGTCGCGGGTCTCGCGCAGGAAGGCGGGGATCGCCGAGGCGACGAACCGCTCGCCGTCGCCGACGCCGAGCACCAGGGGGCACTCGCGACGGGAGGCCACCAGCCGGCCCGGCTCGGAGACGTGCGCGGCGACGAAGGCGAAGTGGCCGCCCAGGCGCGGCAGCACCGCGCGGACCGCGGCGGCGATGTCGCCGGCGTACTCGCGGGCGATCAGGTGCGGGATGACCTCGGTGTCGGTGTCGGAGGTGAACACGACGCCCTCGTTCTGCAGCTCGGAGCGCAGCTCGAGATAGTTCTCGATGATCCCGTTCATCACCACCAGCACGGAGCCGTCGGCGCTCGAGTGCGGGTGCGCGTTCTCGGTCGTGACGCGGCCGTGGGTGGCCCAGCGGGTGTGCCCGATGCCAGCGGTGGCGGTGGAGCCGCCGTTCAGCCCGGCGGCGCTGCGCAGCTGGGAGAGGTTGCCCACGGCGCGGACCGACTCGGCGATGCCGTCGGAGGCGTCGAGCAGGGCGAACCCGGCCGAGTCGTACCCCCGGTACTCGAGCCTCTCGAGCCCGGTGAGGATGAGCTCGCGGCATGGACGCCCGCCGACGTATCCGATGATCCCGCACATACGCGCTTCCTCCCGCAGATTCCGTGGGTCGTGCGCGACCCCGACGGCTCATCAGGGTAGCGGGCTCGCGAGGTCCCGCTCGACAACCTCGACGATCGTCTGGCACCAGCGGTCGCAGTCCTCGACTGTCGGCGCCTCGACCATCACCCGAACGAGCGGTTCGGTGCCCGACGCGCGCACCACGACCCGGCCGTCCTCGCCGAGGGCGCGCTCGCATTCGCGCACCGCCTCCCACACCGCCTCGGCCTCCGCCAGCTCGCCCTTGCGCTCGGCGCGGACGTTCACGAGCTTCTGCGGGAGGCGGCGCATCACCGCGCCGGCCGTCGCCAGGTCCTCGCCGCGGGCGATCAGGGCGCCCAGCAGGTGCAGCGCGGCCGCGACGCCGTCGCCCGAGGGCCCGTGGGCGAGGTTGATCAGGTGCCCGCTCTGCTCGCCCCCGAGGGCGTAGCCGCCGCGGCGCATCTCCTCGAGCACGTAGCGGTCGCCGACGTCGGTCCAGCGCACCTCGATGCCGGCCTCGGCCATCGCGCGGCGGAAGCCGAGGTTGGTCATGGTGGTCGTGACCACGGCATCGCCGGGCAGCGCGCCGCGCGCGCGCAGGTCGAGCGCGCAGATCGCCAGGATCTGGTCACCGTCCACCGGGGTGCCGGCGGCGTCCACCGCGAGGGCCCGGTCGCCGTCGCCGTCGAAGGCGAGGCCGAGGTCGGCGCCGACGCCGCGCACGACCTCGCCGACCAGCGCCAGGTCGGTCGATCCGCAGCCGTCGTTGATGTTGATGCCGTCGGGCTCGACGCCCACCAGGGTCACACGGGCCCCGAGGCGCTCGAAGATCTCCGGCGCCGTCACGGCGGTCGCCCCGTTGGCGCAGTCGAGGACCACGGTCATGCCCGACAGATCGACCGGACAGCGGCGCAGCACCGATTCCACGTACTCGGTGCGCCCGCCCTCCCAGGCGGTGATCGCGCCCAGCCGGTCGCCCTCGGGGCGGGACCCCTCGGCGTCGAGGTCGGCCTCCACGGCCGCCTCGGCCGCGTCGGCGAGCTTGAAGCCGTCGGCCCCGAAGAGCTTGATGCCGTTGTCGGCGAACGGGTTGTGCGACGCGCTGATCACCGCGCCCGCGGCCGCGTCGGAGCCGGCGACCAGCTCGGCGACCGCCGGAGTCGGGATGACGCCGAGCAGCACGGCGTCGGCGCCCGCGCTGGCGAGGCCGGCGGCGAGCGCGCCCTCGAGCATCGGGCCGCTGCGGCGGGTGTCGCGGCCGATCATCACCCGCGATCCCGGCGGCAGGCTGCCCCCGAGCGCGCGCCCGATGGCGAGCGCGAGCTCGGGTGTCAGCTCACGATTGGCAACGCCCCGGACGCCGTCCGTTCCGAACAGCTTCCGAGACGGCGCTGAGGCCCCGCGAGGCGTCGGGTGACTACCTCTTCGAGAACTGCGGGCGCTTGCGGGCGCCCTTGAGGCCGGCCTTCTTGCGCTCCTTGATGCGGGCGTCCCGCGTCAGGAATCCCTCGCGCTTGAGGTCGGTCCGCATGCTCTCGTCCATCGAGGTGAGCGCCTTGGCGATGCCGTGGCGCAGCGCGCCGGCCTGGCCGGAGACGCCGCCGCCGTGCAGCAGCGCGGTCACGTCGAAGCGGCCCTCGGTGCTCGTCGTCGCGAACGGCGCGCGGGCCCGGGTGACCAGGACGGCGCGGCCGAAGAACTCGTCGATCGGACGGCCGTTGCAGGTGACGACGCCGGTGCCGGGGGTCAGCGTGACCCGCGCGACGGCGTTCTTGCGCTTGCCGGTCGCCCGGTAGCGGACGGCGGTCTGGGCATCGGTGCTCACGCGGGGACCTCCGCGACTCGGGTGAGGCGCAGCGGCTCAGGCTGCTGGGCGGTGTGCGGGTGCTCGGGCCCGGCGTAGATCTTCATCTTCATCAGCTGGGCGCGGCCGACGCTGTTCTTGGGGAGCATCCCGCGGACGGCCTTGCGGAGGACCTCCTCCGGCTGGCGGGCCAGCTGCTCGCCGAGGCTCCGGCTGCGGATGCCGCCCGGGTAGCCCGAGTGGCGCCAGTAGAGCTTGTCCTTCATCTTGTTGCCGGTGACCGCCACCTTCTCGGCGTTCACGACGATGACGAAGTCGCCCGTGTCGCAGTGCCGCGTGAACCACGGTGAGCGCTTGCCGGACAGGGTCTCGGCGATGATGGACGCGAGGCGACCGAGGTTCTGGCCCTCCGCGTCGACGATGTACCAGCGTCGTTCGACGGTGCCGGGCTTTGCGCTGAGTGTGCTCACGGGCCGGAAGTGACCTCCACCTGCATGACGACGCGGCGAACGAGCGCCGCGAGAACGACCGCGGAGTCTAGGAAAGAGCGGGGACTCCCGCAAGCCGACGCGCGCGATGCGCTGGACTTCGCCTCCTCCGACGGTTACAAATGGTACACCGGGTAACAGTTGAGGGGAGGCGGATGGCCTCCCGAGGTGGCAGACCAGAGATGGAAACGCGTTCGGTCAGCCGCTGCGTCGCGATCGCGGCGCACGGCAAGAGGTGTCAGCAGAGCCCCTTCCGGGGGAGCCCGTACTGCTGGCACCACACCCAGAGCCGCAAGATCTGGGCGCCGAGCCGGCCGCTCGCCTCCACGTCCGCCCCCGGTCGCGCCAGCGCCCCGGCAGAGCCGATCCCGGCGGAGGTCGAGCGCCGTGCCGGCATCGATCGCCGTGCGGGCGACGACCGGCGCTCGGGCTGGGCCGCCGACGAGGCCATGGGCCGCCGCCTGATCGAGGCGCTCGGGCCGGAGCGGGTCGCCGAGCTGGTCGAGTTCCTGGAGAGCCCCGCCGACGGCGCCTACCTCCTCGTGCGAGACGAGAGCGGCCTCCTCAGCGAGCGCAGCATCTCCGAGCGCCCGACCCGGCACCGCAACTCCGCCTAGCGCCACCCGGGCCGCCCGCGGCCCACGCGTGGCGCCCCGCAGGCGTCGAACCCGGGCGGCATACCGCCGGCTCCGGCCGCGCCGCCTCGCGTCGTCCAATTGGGCGTCGACGCGGCGCCCAATTGGACTGAGGCCCCGAAAGCCCTGCGTGTAAGGGCATTCCGTGCGTTGCGACGAGGCCCTCTGGATGTCCCGCGTCGTCCTCCCGGAGTGTCAGCCCCTGCGGCGCTGCGAGGCGCGCTGGGCCTCGAGGCGGCGGCGGTCGCGGCCGCTCGGGCGGCCGTGCATGTCGGCGCCCGGCGGCGGGGCGAGCCGCCGCTGCTCGCGCTCGCGCTCGCGCTTCTCGCGGCTCTCGGCGGTCTCGTCGTAGAGGGTGGCGGCGACCGTGGCCGACCCGCGGCGATCGGCCAGCGCCCGGACGACCACCGTCAGCGTCGACTCGCCCGCGGTGATCTCGAGCCGGTCGCCCACCTGGACGTCGCGCGAGGGCTTGATGCGGGCGCCCTCCAGGTGCACGCGGCCGCCGGCCACGGCCTCGGTCGCGAGGGTGCGGGTCTTGAAGAACCGCGCCGCCCACAGCCACTTGTCGATGCGCACCTTCTCGCCGGTCACGGGGGTGATGATCCCACGGCGACGGGCCGGGGGCCCGTGTAGCGCGAGCGGGGGCGGATCAGCCGGTCGTCGGCGCGGGCCTCGATGGCGTGGGCGATCCAGCCCGCGGAGCGGCCGAGGGCGAAGAGGCAGAAGGCCGCGCCGGCGGGCAGCCCCAGGCGGCGGGCGACCGCGGCGAGCCCGAGGTCGAGGGTCGGCTCCTGGCCCAGCTGGTCGCGGGCGAGTGCGACCAGCCCCTGAACCGGGTCGCCGGGCGGCGCGAGCGCCTCGGTGATGCGCAGCAACTCGGCCGCCCGCGGGTCGCCGTCGGGATAGAGGGGGTGGCCGAAGCCGGGGAGCGTCCCGTCGCCGCCGAGCGCCCGCTCGGCGGCCCGGCGCGGCCCGTCGCGGTCGGCGCCGGCCACGAGGTCCTCCACCCGCTCCGTCAGCCCCCCGTGCCGCCGCCCGCGCAGGGCGCAGAGGGCCGCGAGCAGCACCTGCTCGAGCCCGGCGTCCGCCGAGGCGACGCAACGGGCGGTGAACGAGCTGACGTTGAGCTCGTGATCGGCCGAGAGCACGAGCGCGGCGTCGATCACGCGAGCGTGGGGCGTGCCCCAGCCACGCGCCAGGCGCACGGCGAGCGGGCCGCCGCCACGGGCGCCCGCCGCGGCGAACATCCCGGCCACCACGCGCGCGGCGCCGCGCATCACCACCGGAGCCGGCGCGCCGAGGGCGACGAGCGGCGTCTGGGACGCGCCGACCAGGTGCCGGGCGAGCGCGTCGGCCGAGGGGCCCGAGCCCCGCGCGCGCACGACGGGCGCGCTCACCGCGGCCCCCATGTCCCCCGACCAGAGCAGGGCCGCGACCTCCTCGAAGCCGCTCTCGCGAGAGAGCCCGACGATGTCCCTGCCCCGCAGATGGCAGCGGCCGTCCTCGATCAGCGTCAGCGCCGAGTCGAGCACCGGCAGGCCCCAATGGAGGGACCCGTGCGCGGCGAGGTCGCGGTCGCGCGCGCGCTCGCGCCGCTCCAGGAAGGCGTCGAGGTCGACCCGCGGGTACCGCCGCGCGCGGCTCGGGCCGGGACCGGGCGCCGAGGCGACGAGGCCCCGGCTGACGTAGGCGTACAGCGTCGCCCGCGACACCCCGAGGAGCGTCGCGGCCTCGGTGGCGGAGAGCGTGTCGGGCGCGGCGGGCTCGGCGGCCATACATTGATGATACGCATCAATATTGACGTTCGCCAGGTCCCGCGCCTACCGTCCTGTGCATGACCACACAGACGCAGATCACCGAACCGGACGCCCCCGAGCTCTTCGCGGGCGCGTTCCCCCCCGAGTCGTTCCCGCGCTACGACTGGACCGCGCGGCCCGCGGACATGCCGGAGGCCGCCTGGACGACCGAGACGACCCACCGCGACGGGCAGCAGGGCGGCCTGCCCCTCACCGTCGAGGCCGGCGTGCGCATCTACGAGCTGATGTGCGCCTTCACCGGCGACAGCGGCGCGATCCGCCAGGCCGAGTTCTTCGTGTACCGCCCGGCCGACCGGCGCATGCTCGAGGTCGCGCTCGAGCAGCACGCCTCCGGCGCGCCGGTCGAGCCCACGACCTGGATCCGGGCGAGCCGGGCCGACGCCGCCCTGGTCGGCGGCCTCGGCGTGCGCGAGACCGGGATGCTCGCCTCGGCGAGCGATTACCACACGTTCCACAAGTTCCGGCCCGGAGGCCGGCGGCAGGCGGCCGGCGTGTACCTCGACGCGGTCCGGGCCGTGCTCGACGCGGGCCTGCGGCCGCGCCTCCACCTGGAGGACGCGACCCGGGCGCCGGAGGACTTCCTGCTGCCCTTCGCCGAGGCCGTCCTCGAGATCGCGGCCCCCTTCGGAGCGGAGCTGCGTCCGAAGTTCCGTGTGTGCGACACGATGGGCCTCGGACTTCCGCTCGAGACGGTCGCCGCGCCGCGCTCGATCCCCCGTCACATCCGGACCCTGCGCGCGCTCGGCATCCGCGCCGAGGACCTCGAGTTCCACCCCCACAACGACACGCACCTGGTGGTGGCCAACTGCCTCGCCGCCATCCAGGCGGGCTGCGCGGTGGTCAACGGCACCCTGCTCGGCACGGGCGAGCGCACCGGCAACGCCCCGCTCGAGGCGATCGTGATGCACGCGATCGGCATGGGCCTGATCGGCGACCCGCAGCCCGACTTCCACGTCCTCAACGACCTCGCCGCGCTCTACGCCGAGCTCGGCCGGCCCCTCGCCCCGACCTACCCGCTCTACGGGCGCGACGCCCACCGCACACGCGCGGGCATCCACGCGGACGGCCTCAACAAGCACTGGCCCATGTACGCGCCCTTCGACGTGCCGCGCCTGATCGGCCGGCCGCTCGAGGTGAGCCTCACCCGCGACTCGGGCGTGGCCGGGCTGGTGTTCCTGATCCGGCAGCACACCGGACGCGAGCCCGCCAAGGACGACCCGGAGCTGCTGCGCGTGCACGCCGCACTGACGGAGCAGTTCGACGCCGGCCGGCAGACGGCTGTGGAGTGGGAGGAGGTCGCGCAGATCCTCTCCGTCGCCTGACGGATACCCCGCTCCCGCGCGCACGAACGGCACTGAGCCTCGGTGCCGTTCGTGCGCGCAATACCGCGGCATGGGGGATCCGCGGCCACTCGAGGGGATGTATCGTGGCGCGAATCCGGACATGTACGAGGGAGAGGTATGTCCCCGCCCAAGGGGTCGGTCGAGACATCTGAGCGGCCGGCCAAGAACTCCACCGCGCGGGCCGAGGCGGCCCCGCCCGCCGACGTGGCGCCCGATGCGAACGTCGACAAGATCCGCGAGATCCTCTTCGGCGGCCAGATGCAGGACTACGAGCAGCGGTTCACGACGCTCGAGAACCGCCTCGCGGCCGCGGCGGCCGAGCTGCGCGAGGAGACCCGCGCACGGCTCGACGCGCTCGAGGCCTTCACCAAGAAGGAGCTCGCCACCCTGAGCGACCGGCTGGCGACCGAGCGCCGCGAGCGCACCGAGGCCGTCGCCGGAGCCGTCGGCGACCTGGAGACGGCCGACGGCGCCATCGAGCTGCGCATCGACGCGCTCGACGAGCGCACGGCGGACGACGGCAGCCAGATCCGCGACCAGCTGCTGCAGCAGTCGAAGGCCGCGTCCGACGACCTGCGCCGCGTGCAGCGCGCGCTGTCGGACCGCATCGACGAGGAGGCGCGGGCGCTGCGCTCGGCCAAGACCGACCGCCAGGCGCTGGCGGGCCTGCTCGCCGACATGGCGATGCGCCTGTCCGAGCCCGAGGCCCAGGGGGACGCGGCGCCGTGACCGACGGCCCCATGGGCCCCGCGACCGGTCCGGCCGACACCGGAACCGGAGCGGAGCCCATGGTGGAGCTGCGGACGCTGCTGCTCTCCCCCGAGCAGCGCCAGATCGCCGGGCTCCAGCGGCGGCTCGAGGACCCGACCCAGTTCTCCGACGCGGTCGCCGGCGTCCTCGCCGAGGCGATCGTGCTCCGCGCGAGCCGCGACGACGCCCTGCGACGGGCGCTCGCGCCGCTGGTGGCGGAGCTGCTGGAGGAGACCATCCGCCGCGACCCGGCGCCGGTGGCACGGGCGATCTCCCCCGTGATCGGCCCCGCGATCCGCCGCGCCGTGCGGGCGGCGCTCGAGTCGATGACGCAGACGCTCAACCACGTCCTCACACGGGCCCTCTCGCCGCGGGCGATCGCATGGCGCTGGGAGGCCTGGCGCACGGGCCGGCCCTTCGCGGAGGTCGTGATGCTCCACACGCTCGTCTTCCGGGTGGAGCGGGTGATGGTGGTGCACCGCGAGACGGGCCTGCTGCTGCGCGAGCTCTCGGCACCCGGCGTCGACGCCGAGGACGGCGACGTCATCGCGGGCATGATGACCGCCACCGGCGACTTCGTGGAGGACGCCTTCGGCGCCGATCCCGACGACGCCACCCGCAGCCTCGCCGTCGGCGATCTGGCGGTCTGGGTGGAGCAGGGGCCGCACGCGTCGCTGGCCGCGGTGGTGCGGGGCCACGCCCCCATGGAGCTGCGCACGGCGCTCAGCGAGGGCGTCGAGGAGATCCACGCACGCATGGCGGGCCAGTTGGAGGAGTTCGAGGGCGAGACGGCGCCCTACGCCCTGCTCGACGACGTCCTCGAGGGCTGCCTCGAGTCGGAGTACCGGTGAGCGGGGACGCGGCGCCGGTCCAGCGCAAGGTGTGCATGCTCGGCTCGTTCGCGGTGGGCAAGACGAGCCTCGTGCGCCGCGCCGTCGAGGGGCGCTTCGCCGAGCGCTACCTGACCACGGTCGGCGTGCGGATCGAGCGGCTCGACGTCACCGTCGAGGATCGCCCCGTGCGCCTGCTGCTCTGGGACATCGCCGGGGACGACGACTTCGCGAGCGTCCGCTCCTCGTACCTGCGCGGCGCCTCCGGGTACGCGCTGGTGGTCGACGCCGAACGGCGGGCGACCCTCGAGACGGCGGTCGCGCTCCAGGAGCGGGTGCGCGCCATCGTGGGCGAGGTCCCCTTCCTGCTTCTGGTCAACAAGACCGACCTGCCGATGCGCGACCTCGACGAGGCGACCCTCCGCGACCTGGGGGAGGCGGGCTGGGACATCCACCACGTCAGCGCGCGCACCGGCGAGGGCGTCGACGAGGCCTTCGCGGACCTCGCCGAGCGGATGCTGGGACGCGCCGCCGCGCCCCCCGCAGGGGGGCACACCTTCCGCGTGGATGCCGCGCCCGGCTCCGACGACGGCGGGCTCGCCCTGGACGTGCTGACCTCGCTCGACACGCTCGTGCTCTCACGCGGCACCAGCGGCGACTTCCGGGTCATCGGGAGGGCGCCGGCCTGGGCGAGCGAGGAGTACCCGGAGATGGCGACCGGCGGCCGCCTGCTCCCGGAGAGCCGCTTCGGCTTCCTCGCCTCCTTCCTCGACGAGGCCTCGGCGCTGTGGGCCACGGGGGACGCCTCCGGGCGGCTGTCGTCGGGGCCCTTCCGCGAGAGCGGGGGCTCGCCGATGGAGGCGACCGCGATGCGCGTCGCCGGGCGCCCGCTGCTCCTGCTGAAGCGCCTGGGCGCCGAGCACGCCGAGCAGGTGGCGGTGCTGCAGCGCGCGCGCGGCAACATGCTCGAGCAGGACCGCCTCGAGGTGGAGGTGCGCCGGCGGACCGCCGACATCCGGCGGCGCGAGGAGGAGATCGCCCTGCGGCTCGTCTCGGCCGCCGAGTCGCGCGACGGCGACATGGGCGCCCACGTGCGGCGCATCGGCCTCTACTCGGCGGCGATCGCGCGGGTGCTCGGCTGGAACGAGCCGATGATCGACGACCTCCGGATGGCGGCGCCGATGCACGACATCGGCAAGCTCGGGATCCCCGACAGCATCCTCCTGGCGCGCGGGGCGCTGACCGAGGAGCAGTGGGCGCTGCTGCGCACCCACACGACGATCGGCGCCCGGGTGCTCGAGGGCTCGGACGTGCCGTTGCTGCAGATGGCGCGCCAGATCGCGCTCTGCCACCACGAGTGGTGGGACGGCACCGGCTATCCGGAGGGGCGGTCGGGCGCCGACATCCCGGAGGCCGCGCGGATCGTCGCGGTGGCCGACGTCTACGACGCCCTGGTCACCAAGCGCCCCTACAAGGCCGCGCTGCCCGAGGACGAGGCCCTCGCCGAGATGGCCTCCGAGCGGGGGACGCACTTCGACCCCGAGGTCTACGACGCCTTCGTCCGGGCGCTCCCGCGCATCCGCGACCTGAGCCGGGCGGTCGGCGCGAGCGATCTCGCGCCGGTGCTCTAGCCGCCCGCGGAGGGGCCCGCTACTCCCACTCGATCGTGCCGGGGGGCTTCGAGGTGAGGTCGAGCGCGACGCGGTTGACGCCGTCGACCTCGTTGATGATGCGGTTGGAGATGCGCTCGAGGATGTCGTACGGGATGCGCGCCCAGTCGGCCGTCATGGCGTCGTCGGAGGTGACCGCGCGGATGATGATCGGATAGGCGTAGGTGCGCTCGTCGCCCTGCACGCCGACGCTCTTGATGGCCGGGAGCACCGCGAAGCTCTGCCAGAGCTCGCGGTAGAGGCCGGCGCGCCGGATCTCCTCCTGCAGCACGAAGTCGGCCTGGCGGAGGATGTCGAGGCGCTCGCGGGTGACCTCGCCGATGATCCGGATCGCGAGCCCCGGCCCGGGGAACGGCTGGCGCCAGACCATGTTCTCGGGGAGCCCGAGCTCCTCCCCCACCACGCGCACCTCGTCCTTGAACAGCTGGCGCAGCGGCTCGATCAGCTCGACGACCATGTCCTCGGGGAGCCCGCCGACGTTGTGGTGGCTCTTGATCTTGGCCGCGTCGCGGGAGCCCGACTCGATCACGTCCGAGTAGAGGGTGCCCTGCACGAGGAAGCGCGCGTCCTTCAGCTTGTCGGCCTCGCGCTCGAAGATGCGGATGAACTCGCGGCCGATCGTCTTGCGCTTCTCCTCGGGCTCGGTGATCCCCGCCAGCGCCGCCTCGAAGTGCTCCTGGGCCCGCACGTGCACCAGCGGCACGCCGAAGTGCTTGCCGAAGGCGGCCTCGACCTGCTCGCCCTCGTTGTGGCGCATCAGCCCGTGGTCGACGAAGACGCACGTGAGCCGGTCCCCGATCGCACGGTGCACGATCAGCGCGGCCACGGCGCTGTCGACACCGCCCGAGAGGCCGCAGATCGCGCGCGCGTCGCCGACCTGCGCGCGGATGCGCTCGACCTGCTCCTCGATGAGGTGCGTCGCGGTCCAGGTGGGCGAGCAGTCGCAGGCCTCGAACAGGAACCACTTCAGCAGGTCGTTGCCGAAGGGGGTGTGGACCACCTCGGGATGGAACTGCACCCCGTACATCCGCCGCTGCGGGTTCTCCATCGCCGCGACCGGCGACGAGGCCGTCTCGGCGGTGACCGTGAAGCCCTCCGGCGCGCGGGAGACGGCGTCGCGGTGGCTCATCCAGCACTGCTCGGCCGGGAGCGCGTGGAACATGCCCTCCCGGGAGCGGACCGTGATCGGCGTCTTGCCGTACTCGCCGGCGCCGGTGCGGGCGACCTCCCCGCCGAGGGCGAGGGTCATCGCCTGCTGGCCGTAGCAGATGCCGAGCACCGGGATGCCGAGCTCCAGCAGGCGCGGGTCGAGCGCCGGGGCGCCGGGCGCGTAGACCGACGCCGGCCCGCCCGACAGAACGAGCCCCGAGGGGTGCAGGGCGAGGATCTCCTCGGGCGGCGCGTCGTGCGGGACCACGGCCGAGAAGACGCGGCACTCGCGGATGCGCCGCGCGATCAGCTGGCTGTACTGGGCCCCGAAGTCCACCACCAGCACCCCGCCCGGCACGGCGGCGGCGAGAGCGGGGTCGAGCGCGGGATGTGCGGGGGCGGCCAGACCGTCAGGTTACCGGAGCGGGGCGGACGCCCCGGCCCGGCCCGGCGTCACTCGCCGCCCTCGTCGCGGTGGCCGGCCTCCGGCAGGCGCACCTCGCTCGGCTGGAGGGATGCGCTGCGCCCCTCGGCGGCCAGTGTGTCGCGCAGATGGCCCATCGCGGTGGGCTCTCCGTGGATCAGGCGGATCTCCGCCGGAGCCGACGGACGGACCCAGTCGAGGAGCTCGGTGCGGTCGGCGTGCGCCGACAGGCCGCCGATGGTGACCACCCGCGCGCGCATCGTCACCTCGCGGCCCATGATCCGCACCGTGCGGTCCCCGTCGATCAGCCTCCGGCCGAGGCCGCCGCTCGGCTGGTAGCCGACGATCATCACCGTGGTGCTCGGCTCGTGGCCGTGGGCCATCAGGTGGTGGAGGATGCGTCCTCCCGAGAGCATCCCGGAGCCCGCGATCACGATCGCCGGCTCGCGCGAGGCGTTGATCGCCTTCGACTCGTCGACCGAGCGCGTGAACCTCAGATGCTTGGGATGGAAGGGGTCGCGGCCGGTCGCGCGCAGCAGCCGCAGCTCCTCCGACAGCTCCTCGGGGAAGCGGTCGTAGACGTCCTCCACCTTGGTCGCGAGCGGCGAGTCGACGTACACGGCCATCGGCGCGATGTCGTGGTCGCGCTCGAGGTGGGCGACGGTGTAGAGCACCTCCTGGGTGCGCTCGAGCGCGAACGAGGGCACGAGGATCTTGCCGCCGCGCTCCTGGGCGTCGCGCAGCACCTGGGCGAACTCCTCGATCGTCCCGGCGTAGGGCCGGTGGTCGCGGTCTCCGTAGGTCGCCTCCATGAAGACGAGGTCGGCCTCGGGGCAGGGCGTCGGGTCGGGCATGATCTCCTTGCCCGCGTTGCCGACGTCGCCGCTGAACACCAGGCGCCGTCCACCGTGCTCCACCAGGAAGCTCGCCGAGCCGGGGATGTGCCCGGCCGCCTGCGCCGTCACGCGGAAGCCGGCCACGTCGAACGGCGTGCCGTAGGCGATCGGGGCCATCCGCTCGAGCGTCCGGCGCACGTCGTCCTCGACGTAGATGGGCTCGTCGGCGCGGTGGCCGTGGCGGCGGTCGCGCTCGGCGTCCTCGCGCTGGATCTTGGCGGCGTCGAGCAGGAGGTGCTCGCAGAGCGCCGCCGTGGCGGGGAGGGCGTGGATCGGCCCCTCGTAGCCGCGGCGCAGCAGCACCGGCAGGCGCCCGGAGTGGTCGAGGTGGGCGTGCGTCAGCAGCACGCCGTCGAGGCCGGCGGCGTCGAAGCCGGGCTTCTGCCGGTTGAGGTCGAAGAGGGCCCGCGAGCCCTGGAAGGCGCCGCAGTCGATCAGCAACCGCTTCCCGCCCGCCTCCAGGAGGTGGCAGGAGCCGGTCACGGTCATCGCGCCCCCGAAGGAGCGGACGGTCTCACTCATGGGGCCTCCAGCAGCCGGGACGACCGCTCGGGTCGATGCCGCGGCGAGCCTACCTGCCGGGGGGCCTGATCCGGGTTGCGGGGCGGTCGCAGGGTGGCGCTCCTGGATCGTGAGGTCCGGTTCCGGCGGGGCTCTCATCTCCGCGGTCGCACCGGCCGACGATGCTCTCGTGGATACGCCCGAACGACCCCGTCCCCGCGCACGCCGGCGGCTGCCGCTCGGCGCCGCGCGCGGCCGGGCGGCCGCTGGACTGTGACGATCGGCCTCGGCCTCTCGCCGGCCGCCGGCGGCCTGGACGGGGTCCCCGGACCCCGGCCCACGGCCCCTGCCGCCGTGTGCGTGGCCCGCCAGCCGATCTTCGACGCGGAGCTCACGGTGCAGGGGTACGAGCTCCTGTTCCGGAGCGGCGCCGACAACCGCGCCCTCGTCGTCGATGCCGAGGCGGCGACCTCGGGCGTCATCCTCACGGCCTTCACCGAGATCGGCCTCTCGCGACTGGTGGGCGACCGGCCCGCGTGGATCAACATCTCCCGCCGCTTCCTGGTCGAGGACTACGCGATGCCGCTGCCCGCGCACCAGGTGGTGCTCGAGATCCTGGAGGACGTCGAGGCCGACGAGGAGGTCCTCGCCGCAGCCGGCCGGCTGCGGCGCGAGGGCTACAGCCTGGCGCTCGACGACTTCGTCCACACGGCCGCCCACGAGCCGCTGATCGAGCTCGCCGACATCGTGAAGGTCGAGGTGCTCGGCCGGTCGCCCGCCGAGCTGGAGCGGATCGCGGCGCTGATCCGGCGGTTCCCCGGCACGCGCCTGCTGGCGGAGAAGGTCGAGACCCACGAGCAACTCGCGGCGTGCCGCGACATGGGGTTCGATCTCTTCCAGGGCTATGTGCTCTGCAAGCCGCAGATGATGAGCGAGCGCTCGCTCGCCCCGGCGAGCATCGGGCGGCTGAGGCTGGTGTCGGAGGTCCTCGACCCGGCCGTGGAGTTCGAGGAGCTCGTCGAGATCATCGGGCGCGACCTCGCGCTGAGCTACAAGCTGCTGCGCTACGTCAACTCGGCGCTCTGCGGCCTCCGGCGCACCCTCGACTCGGTCCACAGCGCGCTCACGGTCCTCGGGATCGAGGCCGTGCGGCGCTGGGTCACGCTCATCGTGCTCGCCTCCCGCGAGGAGGCCCCGAGCGAATTGCTGGTGCTCGGTCTCACGCGGGCGCGGATGTGCGAGCTGCTGGCGCCCGGACGATCAGGCGAGGGGCCGGCCCTCTTCATGACGGGCATGTTCTCCGTGCTCGACGCGATCATGCAGGCCCCCCTCGACGTGCTGCTGGAGCAGCTGCCGCTCGATCAGAGCGTCGCCGATGCACTCCTGCGACGCGCCGGCGACAAGGGGGCGGTGCTCGACGCGGTCCTCGCCTTCGAGCAGGGCCGGGTCGCGGACGCCGTCGCGGCGCTCGGATCCCGGATCACCCCCAGAGAGCTCCAGCGCGCCTACGACGCCGCCGTCGACTTCGCCACGGCGGCGGGGCCCCAGCTGCGCGACGACTCCGCGTCCATCTGAGGCGCCG
>JAEMRL010000267.1 GCA_016463385.1 Thermoleophilia bacterium | reverse complement strand
AAGCTGAGCCGCTTCTGGGTCCTCCTGATCCTCGCTGCGGTGATCGCCTCGGCGTGTGTGGTCTCGGACTCCACGGCCACCGTCATCGGCGCCATGATCGTGGCGCCCCTGATGACCCCGATCCTCGGGACCGTCCTGAGCGTCGTCATCGGCGACCTGCGCAACCTGGCGTTGTCGCTCCTGCTCGTCGTCGGCGGCGCCGCGGTGGTGGTGGCGATCGGATGGGCCATCGGCACCCTGGTGTCGGTGGACGTGGTCGCCGCGACCAACTCCCAGGTGGCCGGCCGCGTCCAGCCGCGGCTGATCGACCTGCTGGCAGCCGTGGCGACGGGCGTCGTCGGAGCCTTCGCGCTGGTGCGGTCGGATGTGTCCGACACGCTGCCGGGCGTGGCGATCGCGATCTCGCTGGTGCCGCCGCTCGCCGTGGTCGGCCTGACCCTGGAGGCCGGGGCCGAGGGCGAGGCGGCGGGCGCCCTGCTGCTGTTCCTCACCAACGTCGGGGCGATCCTCCTGAGCGGCCTGATCGTGATGGCCGCCTACCGGGTCAGCACCGCGCGCCCCGTGCAGGCGCGGCGACGGCTCGACCACCGGGCGGCGACCGCCGTCGTGGTGATCGCCGTCGTCGCGCTGGCCCTGCCGCTGTCGGCGAGCTCGCAGCGGATCGCCGCCGAGACGCTCCGCGACTCCCAGGTCACCGACGTCGCGACGGCGTGGGCGGATGCGCGCGACTGGGAGGTCGTCGGCGTGGAGAACACCCCCGACGGGGTCGAGGTGCGGGCGATCGGCCCGCTCCCGGTGCCCGACGCCCAGACGCTGAGGGCGGCGCTCGACCGGGACGGCCTGGTGGATCTGGACGTGCAGGTCGAGCTCGTCCCGGTGGAGAGGACCGACCTCCCCGGCCGCTGACCCGCGGCCGTGACAGACTCGCCGGAATGGACGAGATCCTCCCCGGCGTGCACCACTGGACGACGATCCACGCGCGGTGGGGGATCGAGATCAGCAGCTACTACCTCGCGGCTGAGCGCGTGCTGATCGACCCGCGGGTCCCGGAGGAGGGGCTCGAGTGGTTCGCGCCCTCGGGCGGCCCGGTGGCGGCCCTGCTCACCAACCGCCACCACTACCGCGACTCCGGCCTCTTCGCGGAGCGGTTCGGCGCGCGCGTGCTGTGCAGCCGGCTGGGCGCGCAGGAGTTCACGCACGGCGAGCCGGTCGAGTTCTTCACGCCGGGCGAGGACCTGCCCGGCGGCGTGGCCTCGTTCGAGGTCGGCGGCATCTGCCCCGACGAGACGGCCCTGCTGTGCCGCGCCCACGGGGCGCTCGCGGTCGCCGACGGCCTGGTGCGGATGCCCTCCGACGGCCCGCTCGGATTCGTCCCCGACCAGCTGATGTTCGACCCGCCCCGCACGCGCGCGCGGCTGGTGGAGGCCTACTCCGCGCTGCTCGCCGAGGACTTCGACACCCTCCTTCTCGCGCACGGCCGGCCGGTGGTCGGCGGCGCGCGGGAGGCGCTGCGGGAGTTCGTGGCATCCCATCCGGGCGGCGCGGCCCCCTCCTGAGCGCCGGGGGCGCCACCTCCGGGCGTACAGGACGCCACACTCCGAACGGAGCATCACCCGTCCAGGTGATCCATCCGTGCGACCAGTGTCGGATCGCTGATTCCGGCGGACACTCGCCCCCAATCGACACGGAGGGGACGGAGACCCGCCATGCCAGAGCACATCGATCGCCGCCGCTTCCTCGGCCTCGGCATGACCGGCCTCGCCGGCGCCATGGCGCTCGGCCTGCAGGCCCCGCGGGTCGCCGGCCTGGCCGGATCGAGCGCGTTCGCCTCGCCCGCCGTGCGCACACTGCGGATCACCGACGCGATGGTCGAGATGGTCGACCTGCAGAGGGTCTACATGTGGACCTTCGCCGACGCCCTCGGCCCCCGCCAGCCCGGACCCCGGCTGAGCTTCACCGAGGGCGACGACGTCGAGCTGGAGATCGAGAACGCCCTCGACCAGCCGCACGCGTTCGCCGTCGCCGGCACCGGCATCTCGTCGGGCGCGATCGCGCCGGGGGACACGGCGCACGTCTCGTTCCGGGCGCCGGCGCCGGGCACCTACATCTACCTGGACCCCCTGGCGGCGCCCCTCAACCGCCTGATGGGCCTCCACGGCGTCATGGTCGTGCTCCCGAAGGACGGCCCGACGCCCTACGCGTCGCCGACGCCGGCGGTGCGACGGCTGTTCGAGGACCTGGGCTCCACCGCGCACTTCCCCGGAGAGCCGTGGGTGCCCGAGCGCAGCCGCATCTGGCACTTCCACACGGTCGACCCCCGCTGGAACGCACGCGTGGAGGCCGGAGACGACGTGCGCGCCGACCTGGTCGCGGCGGACTACCTGCCGCGCTACTTCCTGCTGAACGGCCAGAGCGGCTACTTCGCGATGCACGACCCGGCCACGGCCCCGCGCGGGCGGATCGGCCAGCCGCACCTGATCCGGCTCCTCAACACCGGCATGGTCGCCCACTCGCCGCACATCCACGGCAACCACGTGTTCGCCGTCGCCCAGAACGGCGTCGTGCTGCCGGATGCCCGCTTCATCGACACCTGGAGCGTCGGCCCGATGGAGACGGTCGACTGGCTGCACCCCTTCATCCGCCCGCCGGACATCGCGGGGCCGGAGGACCGCCCGCTGCGCGAGGTCGTCGCGCAGGAGCTCGCCTACCGCGACGACGACTACGGCATCCGCCAGAGCCCCCTCGCCTACCCGATGCACTGCCACAACGAGCCGTCCCAGACGGCCGGGGGCGGCAACTACCCGGGCGGCCTGGTGACGCACTGGGAGCTGACCGGCGACCTCGACGGCGTCGACTTCCCGACGGCCTAGGAGAGAAGCGATGACCGAGCACCTCATCGAGCGGCACCACATCGTCGCCGGCTCGTCCGACGACGACGGCTTCCAGAAGTTCCACGACCCGCCGGCCGAGCCGGGCCGGACGCTCGACCGCGTGGGCGGACCGGACGTCGATCTGCGCCTCGAGCTGGCGGAGGGGCACGATCTGCAGCTGCCCTTCGCCCTCCCCGGCGGCGCGCGGGAGATCCGGATGTGGAGCATCAAGGGGGCCGGCGAGCCCACCCAGTACCCGTCGGCGCTGATCCGCGTGCGCCAGGACGAGCTCGTCAACGCCCGGATCATCACCAGCAAGGGCCCCCACACGATCCACTGGCACGGGATCGAGCCGTCGCCGATGAACGACGGGGTGGGCAAGCACTCCTTCGAGGTGCGTCAGGAGTACACCTACCAGTGGACGCCGCGCGCGGCCGGGTTCTACTTCTACCACTGCCACCGCAACACCCCGCTCCACTTCGAGATGGGCCTCTTCGGCGGCCTCATCGTCGATCCGCCCGAGGGCGAGGGGTGGGTCGCGGCGTACGCCCCGCCGCACCACGTCGTGCCCTACGACGTCGAGGCGGTGTGGGTGGTGGGGGCGCACGACTCGCGCTGGCACCTGCTCGACAACCACGCCCACGGGCTGATGACCGACCGCGACCCGAACTCGCCGGCGAGCTTCACCGCGGACGGGATCCTCAACGACTGGCGCCCCGACGTGCTCGCGCTCAGCGGCGCGGTGGCGCACGACGCGGCGACCCCGATCGCCGACCCGCGGGCCGCGGTCCGCGCCGAGGTGGGCCAGACCGTGCTGCTGCGGATCCTCAATGCCTCCTACGCGATCGCCGAGTGCCGGCTGGGCGCTGACGCCACGATCATCGCCCAGGACGGCCGCCCCTACGGCGTGCCGCCCTTCGGCGCCTATTCGATGCCCGTCACGATCCGGAAGGGCACTCCGTTCCGGCTCAACACCGCGATGCGCCACGACATCCTGCTGCGCCCGACCGAGCCGGGGGTGATCCCGTTCGAGGTGGACTACCTCGACTGGCGCGGGTACGGATCGCACGGGAAGCTGCGCACGACGATCACGGTGACCGGCGAGCCGGTGAAGCCGCCGCACGATCCGGACGACGACTCGCCGAAGAGCCCGTCGC
>JAEMRL010000266.1 GCA_016463385.1 Thermoleophilia bacterium | reverse complement strand
ATTCTCGTCGTCCGATCGTCCGCCCGCCGGGGGCCGGCCCCCGGCGGGCGAGGATCAGGCGAATGGAGTCGTGACCGGCCCCTCCCGCTCGTGGTCGCGCTCGAAGGCGGAGATCTCGGCCTCGTGCGTCAGGGTGAGGGCGATGTCGTCCCACCCGTTGAGGAGCCTCTCGCGGATCACCGGGTCGATCGTGAACGCGAACTCGCGCCCGTCGGCCGCGATCACCACCTGGCGCTCCAGGTCGATCACCGCCGTCGTCCCCGGCTCGCCGACGGCCTGGTCCATGAGGATGCGGACCTGGTCCTCGGGGAGCTCGACCGGGAGCATCCCGATCTTGGTGCAGTTGGTGCGGAAGATGTCCGCGAAGCTCGGGGCGATCACGGCGCGGAAGCCGTGGTCCTCGAGCGCCCAGGGAGCGTGCTCGCGCGACGAGCCGCAGCCGAAGTTGCGGCCGGCCACCAGGATCGGCGCGCCGGCGTAGGCCGGCTGCTCGAGCGGGAAGCCCTCCTCGCCCCGCCAGTCCCAGAAGAGGAACTCGCCGAAGCCGGTGCGCTCGATGCGCTTCAGGAACTGCTTGGGGATGATCTGGTCGGTGTCGACGTCGGAGCGGTCGAGCGGGCAGACCACGCCCTCGACGCGGATGAAGGGTTCCATCTAGCGCACCTCCGCGAGGTCGGTGTCGAAGGAGCGGACGTCCACCAGGTGCCCGGCGATCGCCGCGGCGGCCGCCATCGGCGGGCTGACGAGGTGCGTGCGCCCGCCCTTGCCCTGGCGCCCCTCGAAGTTGCGGTTGCTGGTGGAGGCGCAGCGCTCGCCCGGCTGCAGGACGTCGTCGTTCATGGCCAGGCACATCGAGCAGCCGGCGTCGCGCCACTCGAAGCCCGCGGCGCGGAAGACCTGGTCGAGGCCCTCGGCCTCGGCCTCCGCCTTCACCTGCATCGAGCCCGGCACCACCATGGCGCGCATGCCCTCCTTGACCTTGCGGCCGCGCACGACCGCGGCGGCGGCGCGCAGATCGGGCAGGCGCCCGTTGGTGCACGAGCCGATGAAGACCGTGTCGACGGCGATGTCCTCGATCGCCTCGCCGCCGGTGAGGCCCATGTACTCCAGCGCCCGCTGCACGCCCTCGCGGTCGGCGGCGTCCTCGTAGTCGTCGGGTGTGGGGACGCGTCCGGTGATCGGCGCCACCATGCCCGGGTTGGTGCCCCAGGTGACCTGCGGCGCCAGGGCGGCGGCGTCGATCGTGACCTCGCGGTCGAAGCGCGCGTCCCAGTCGCTCGGCAGCTCGCGCCAGCGCTCGACGGCGGCCGAGAAGTCCTTCGGCGCGCCGGGCCGGCCCTCCAGCCAGGCGAAGGTGGTCTCGTCGGGGGCGATCATGCCCGCCCGGCCGCCGCCCTCGATCGACATGTTGCAGACCGTCATGCGCCCCTCCATCGAGAGCGCGCGGATGGCCGATCCGGCGTACTCGATGACGTGGCCCTGGGCCCCGGCCACGCCGATGTGGCCGATGGTGCCGAGGATCAGGTCCTTGGCGCCCACGCCCGTGCCGACGTCGCCGTCGATGGTGATGCGCATCGTGCGCGGCGGTCCCTGCGTCAGCGTCTGGGTGGCGAGGACGTGCTCGACCTCGCTGGTGCCGATGCCGAACGCGAGCGCGCCGAAGGCGCCGTGCGTCGAGGTGTGGCTGTCGCCGCACACGATCGTCATGCCGGGCTGCGTGACCCCGAGCTCCGGGCCGATGATGTGCACGATCCCCTGCCGCGAGCTGCGCAGCGAGAAGAGCGGGATGCCGAACTCGGCGCAGTTGCGCTCGAGCGCCTCGATCTGGGCCCGCGAGAGCGGGTCGGCGATGCCGGCCTCACGCCCGATGGTCGGGACGTTGTGGTCGACCGTCGCGAGGGTCCGGTCCGGGCGCCGGACCGTCCGGCCGGCCAGGCGGAGGCCGTCGAAGGCCTGCGGCGAGGTGACCTCGTGCACGAGGTGCAGATCGACGAAGAGGATCGCGGGGCCCGACGCGTCGGCCGCGCGGACCACGTGGTCGTCCCACACCTTCTGGAACAGCGTTCTCCCGGACATCAGACTCCCCCGGCGATGCGCTCGCCGTGCTCGGCGTGGCGGCTCGCGTTGACCGCGCGTACGTAGGCGATGGCGCTCGCCTCCAGGACATCGGTGGAGACCGACTGGCCGGCGAAGCGCCGCCCGTCGATCTCGCACACCACACGCGCCTCGCCCAGCGCGTCCTTGCCGCTCGTCACCGCGGAGACCTGGTACTCGATGAGCGTCCCGGTCGTGCCCACGGCGGCGTCGATCGCCTTCATCAGGGCGTCCACCGGCCCGTCGCCCGAGCTGGTGGCCTCGTGCGCGCCACCGTCGGCGTCGCCCACGACCACGCGGGCGTTCGCCTCGTCGCCGGTGCCGCCCTCGAAGTGGAGCTCGCGGAGGGTGTAGCCGTCGCCGGCGGCCTCCACGCGCATCTCGTCGCCGACGATCGCCTCCAGGTCGGCCGCCGAGATCCGCCCCTTGCGGTCGGCGAGGTCCTTGAAGCGGTTGAAGGCCTGGTCCAGCTCGTCGCGGTCGAGCTCGTATCCGAGCTCCTCGAGCGCGTTGCGCAGCGCGTGGCGGCCCGAGTGCTTGCCCAGCACGATCTCGCTCTCGGAGAGGCCCACCGAGTGGACGTCCATGATCTCGTAGGTCAGCGGGTTGGCCAGCACCCCGTGCTGGTGGATGCCCGCCTCGTGCGCGAAGGCGTTGCGGCCGACGATCGCCTTGTTGGGCTGCACCACGTAGCCGGTCATGCGGCTGACCAGGCGGCTCGAGCGCGTGATCTCCGGCGTGTTGACGTCGCACCAGAGGCCGCCGAGGGCCTCGGCGCGCGTGCGCAGGATCATCGCCAGCTCCTCGATGCTGGCGTTGCCCGCGCGCTCGCCGATGCCGTTGACGCAGCCCTCGACCTGGCGGGCGCCCACCTGGCACCCGGCCAGCGAGTTGGCCACGGCGAGGCCGAGGTCGTTGTGGCAGTGCACCGACAGCACCACGTCGTGCAGGCTCGGGCAGGCCTCGTAGAGGTCGAGCAGGAAGCGCTGGAACTCGTTGGGCATCGTGTAGCCCACGGTGTCCGGGATGTTGATCGTGGTCGCGCCCTCGGCGATCGCCACTCCGACGACCTCGGCCACGTAGAGCACGTCCGAGCGCGTCGCGTCCTCGCAGGAGAACTCGACGTCGTCGACGATCGTGCGCGCCAGGCGGACGGCGTCGCGCGCGGCGCCCAGCACCTGCGCGCGGTCCATCTTCAGCTTGTACGTGAGGTGGATGTCGCTGGTCGCGATGAAGGTGTGGATGCGCCCGCGCTCGGCGTCGCGCACGGCCTCGCCCGCGACGGTCACGTCCTTCTCGTTGGCGCGCGCCAGCGCGGCCACGGTGACGCCCGGCACCTCCGCGGCGACGGCGCGCACGGCCTCGAAGTCGCCCGGCGAGGAGATCGGGAACCCGGCCTCGATGACGTCGACGCCGAGGCGCGCGAGCTGGAGGCCGATCTCGACCTTCTCGCGGGTGTTGAGCGTGATGCCCGGGGCCTGCTCCCCGTCGCGCAGGGTGGTGTCGAAGAAGGTGATGCGCTGGGCGGGGTCCTGCGGCGCTGCGGGATGCTGCTCGTCGACGGTCACGGAGACGTCCTCCTCACGAAATGGGCTCGAGGCTGAGAGGGCCCGGCACATCCGGGCATGGGTGTCGGCAAGCTCCCCCTACCGGGGGAGGAGCCCACGGAGCCTCAGGAGGCCGCACGGCAGGATCGTGATGGGTGCGGCGTCCACGAGCATGCACCGGAGGATACCCATGCGGGCCGGACCGGGCAATCCGTCCCTTGACGCGGGGGGCCGCGGGTAGGAGATTCGCCCCGATGCCCGTCGCCCGACCGATCCGCCGCGTCCTCCTCGGAAGCGCCTCCCTCGCCCTGCTCGCGTCGCTCGCGCCCGTCGCGACGGCCGCCCACAAGCAGCCGGCCTCGGGGATCCACATCAGCCAGCGGCCGGCCGCGGTGCGGATCGCGATCG
>JAEMRL010000015.1 GCA_016463385.1 Thermoleophilia bacterium | reverse complement strand
GAGGGGGTTGCACGCTCCAGTTACGAAGCGTAACTTGCCCTCCAGCGGTTACGCGAGGTAACCAGCACTGAGTCAGGAGCGTCGATGAACCAGGACGAGCGTCCGACAACGATCCTTCCGGTCCTCCCCCTCGACGATGCCGTGGTCCTGCCCGGCACGAGCGTCACATTCCCCGTCACGACCGACGAGCAGGCCGAGGCCCTCTCGGGCGCGGTCGATGGCCGCATCCTGATCGTGCCCCGCATCGAGGGGCGCTTCGGCGGCTACGGCGTCGTCGCGGAGGTCGTCGGCGAGGTCGGCCTGCCGGGGGGCATGCGCGGCATCGCCGTCGAGGCGCTGCACCGCGCCGAGCTCGGCCCGGCGGCCATCGGCGCCGAGGCGGGCCTGCGCGTGAGCGCCGTGGAGCTGCCCGACCCCGTCGACGCGGGCCCCGAGGCCGCCGCGCTGGCGCGCGAGTACCGCGCCGTCGTGGAGGAGGTCGCCGAGCTACGCGGCGAGCGCGCCCGCGTTGCGCACTTCCTGGCCGGCATCTCGCACCCGGGCCGCCTGGCCGACACGGCCGGCTACGCCCCGGAGATCCCGGTGGAGCGCAAGCTGCGGATCCTGGAGACCCCCGACGTGGTCGCCCGCCTGCGCCTGGCCATCGAGGCCCAGCGCGAGCGCCTGGCCGACGCGGGGCTGCGCCAGCGCATCCGCGAGGACGTCACCGAGGGACTCGACAAGACCCAGCGCGAGATGCTGCTGCGGCGCCAGCTCGCGGCGATCCGCCGGGAGCTCGGCGACGACGACGAGTCGGGCGACGACTGGGCCGCCCGCATCGAGGAGGCCGGCCTGCCCGAGGCCGCGCGCAAGGAGGCCGAGCGCGAGCTCGCCCGCCTGGAGCGCCAGCCCGACGGCGCCGAGGCCGGAATGATCCGGACCTACCTGGAGTGGATGGTGTCGCTCCCGTGGAACTCCCGCTCGGAGGAGCGGCTCGACGTGGCCGCGGCCCGCGAGGTGCTCGACGCCGACCACGCGGGACTGGAGGAGGTCAAGGAGCGGATCCTCGAGTACCTGGCCGTGCGCCGCCTGCGCCGCGAGCGCGGGATGGACGAGGGGCGCAGCGGCGTCATCCTGACGCTGGCCGGCCCTCCGGGCACCGGCAAGACGTCGCTCGGCCAGTCGGTCGCGAAGGCCCTCGGGCGCGAGTTCGCCCGGATCAGCCTCGGCGGCATCCGCGACGAGGCCGAGATCCGCGGCCACCGGCGCACCTACATCGGCGCCCTTCCGGGCCGGCTCGTGCGCGCACTGCGCGAGGCCGGCACGCTGAACCCGGTGGTCATGCTCGACGAGATCGACAAGGTCGGCTCCGACTGGCGCGGCGACCCGTCGTCGGCGCTGCTCGAGGTGCTCGACCCGGCCCAGAACCACAGCTTCCGCGACCACTACCTGGACGTGGAGCTCGACCTGTCCGAGGTGCTGTTCATCGCCACCGCGAACATGGTCGACACGATCCCGGGGCCGCTGCTCGACCGCATGGAGGTCATCTCGCTCGACGGCTACACCGAGGAGGAGAAGCTGGCCATCGCCCGCGGCTACCTCCTGCCCCGCCAGATCGAGCGCAACGGATTGCGCGAGGACGAGGTGGAGTTCACCGACGACGCCATCCGCGCGGTGATCGGCGACTACACCCGCGAGGCCGGCGTCCGCGGCCTCGAGCGCGAGCTCGGCAAGGTGCTCCGAAAGAGCGCCCGCCGGGTGGCCGAGGGCTCGGAGGGCGCCGTCGTCATCGGCCCCGACGACCTCGCCGACGCCCTCGGGCGCCCGCGCTTCCACCACGAGGCGGCCGAGCGCACGGCGATCCCGGGCGTGGCCACCGGCCTCGCGGTGACGGGCACCGGCGGCGACGTGCTGTTCGTCGAGGCCAGCGCGATGCCGGCCGACGGCCCGGGCGAGCGCCTGGTACTGACCGGCCAGCTCGGCGACGTCATGCGCGAGTCGGCGCGGATCGCCCTCTCGTGGACGCGCGCCCACGGCGCCGAGGTGGGCATCCACCCGGCCGACCTGGCCGGGCGGGAGATCCACGTCCACGTGCCGGCGGGCGCGATCCCCAAGGACGGGCCGTCGGCGGGGGTCACGATGATCACCGCCATCGCGTCGCTCGCCTCCGGGCGGCCGGTGAAGCCGACGGTCGGGATGACCGGGGAGGTCACGCTGCAGGGCCGCGTGCTGCCGATCGGGGGGCTCAAGCAGAAGGTCCTCGCGGCACACCGCGCGGGTCTGACCGACGTGATCATCCCGGAGCGCAACCGGCGCGACCTGGACGACGTGCCCGCCCAGATCCTGGAGAAGGTGCGCGTCCACCCCGTGCTGACCGTGCGGGAGGTGCTGGACATCGCCCTGGAGCCCGCCCGCGACCGTCACGAGGCGCTCGCGGCGTAGGCGTAGTTTTCACGGTGATGGACGACTGTCGCCACCTCCCCCCGGTATGCCACCGCTACCAGCGCGCGGCCGAGCTGCTCGGCCGCCGCTGGAGCGCGGCGGTTATCCGCGCGGCCATGGAGGGCCCCGCGCGCTTCACGGAGATCCGCGGGTCGGTGGACGGCCTGTCGGCGCGCCTGCTGGCCGAGCGGCTGCGCGAGCTGGAGGCGGCCGGGCTGATGGAGCGCCGCGCGCTCAGCGGTGGCGCCGTCGAGTACCGGCTCACCGAGAAGGGCCAGGCGCTGACCCGCGTCGTCCGCGAGATCGAGGCGTGGGTGGCCGCCTGGGACGATCCCCCGACGGGGGACCAGCCCCCGACGGGGGACGATCCCCCCGAGACATCACGGGACGCCCCCGCAACCCCACCCTCCAGGAGGCCGCGATGAGCCTGTCCGCCGAGGTCCGCACGGTGCTCGCCGGGCGCTCGTTCGCCCACCTTGCGACCCTGCTGCCCGACGGGTCCCCCCACTCGGTGCCGGTGTGGATCGACGTCGACGAGAACGACCGGCTGGTCATGTTCACCCAGACCGGCAGCCGCAAGGCGAGGAACATCGAGCGCGACGGCCGGGTGGCGATCTCGGCGGTGGACGGCGACAACCCCTACCGCCAGTGCGACCTGCGCGGGCGGGTCGTGGGGCGCATCGACGGCGAGCGGGCCCTCGCGATCGCCGACGCCCTCGCGGTGAAGTACACCGGGGCGGCCTTCCCCTGGCGCAGCCCGAACACGGTCGTCTACTCGATCGAGGTGGACCGCAGCCACCACACGGAGCTGCCCTTCACGCACGCCTGAGGGGCGGCGCCCTCGCTCAGAGGGCCAGGACGAGCACGACGATCACGATCACGATCACGAAGATCACGGCCACGACGGCGAAGGGCCAACGCGTGAACGGCGCAATGGCCGGGATGTCGTCCTCGGCGGCGAGGGGAGCCTGCAGCAGCCGCTCCCGAAGCACCTCGGCCGACAGGATCCGGCCGGCACGCGCGTCGTCGACGACCTCCGCGAGAGGCGGCGGCACCGGACCCCCTGCCAGCATGGCCGCGAGATCCTCCGCCACGGCGACCACGGCGGGATCGGCTCCCAGCGGTCCCCGACCCGAGGCGCGCCCGAAGCGCGTCACCCGGATGTGGCCGTCGCTCGTCACGAGGGCCGAGGCCACCAGCACGTCGCCCCGGTCACGGGCGCTGCGGCGCACCGCCAGCCCGGCGTCGAGGAGGCCGAGCGCCAGGCTGCGCGCCCGCTCCGGCGGAAGCGGTGACCGCCGCCGGACGAACTCCTCGAGCCGTATCCCCTCCACGAACTCGCTGACGAGGTAGGCGCCCCCGCCCGGCAGCTCCCCGTCCACCAGCACCGGGATGGCCTGGAGGCAGTCGAACTGGACCGCCGACATCATCCGGCCCTCGTCGCGCAGGGCCGCCGCGCGATCCGGGTGAGCCGGCTCGACGACGCGCAGCACCACCCGCCGCGAGAGGTGGCGGTCGTCCGCGAGGAAGACCTGGCCGTGGTCACCGCCTCCGAGCGCGCGGATCAGCTCGTACCGGCCGGCGACCACATCTGACGGCCCAAGGGTCACGCGGCGCTCCCTGTGGCCTCGCGCGCACCGGCTGGCGCCGGCGCCGGAGACCTAGCGGTTGCTGAAGTGGTGCTCTCCGTTGTCGCACCAGAACACCAGGCAGCCGGCCTCGGCGTCCCGGGCGACGCACGGGCACTCACCGCCATGGTCGGGGCACGGGCGCGCGACGCGCGACAGCAGGCCCCACTCGGCGACGGGCAGGGCTCCGAGGGGGAGTTCTCGATCGGTCTCGGTGCGGGTGATGACGGTCATTGACGCTCCCCGTGGCTTGTGGAGGGACGAGCCCCCTGGCCTTCGCCACCGTCGCCCATGACCCTTCCGGCGCGGAGGATGTCCCAGAGGGCGGTCGCAACGGGCTCTGGGCGTCCGTCGGCGACGAGGCGGTTGAGCTCGACCATGCTGTGACGCAGCCGGTCGGGATCGATGGCGGGCCTGGTGGCGCGCATGATCTTGCCATACCTCGTCGGCTTCACCTCCTCGTCCACGTTGAAGAGCTCCTCGTGGAGCTTCTCGCCGGGACGGATGCCGACCACCTCGATCGCGATGTCCACGCCGGGCTCGTGGCCCGACAGCTCGATCATCCGGCGGGCGAGATCGATGATCTTCACCGGCTCGCCCATGTTGAGCACGAAGATGTCGCCGCCCTCGGCGATGCCGGTGGCCTCGATCACGAGCTGCACGGCCTCGGGGATCGTCATGAAGAAGCGGGTCATGTCGGCGTGCGTCACCGTCACCGGGCCGCCGCGCTCGATCTGCTTCTGGAAGATGGGCAGCACCGACCCGGAGCTTCCGAGGACGTTGCCGAAGCGCACGGCGGCGAAGCGGGTGCTCGAGGTGGTGCCGTGCGATTCCACGACCCGCTCGGCCAGCGCCTTCGAGCCGCCCATGACCGTCTTCGGCTCCACGGCCTTGTCGGTCGAGACCAGGCAGAAGCGCTCCACGCCGTGCCGCTCGGCGAGGTCGGCGAGCACCTGCGTGCCGAGCGCGTTGTTGGCGACGGCCTGGAGCGGGTTCAGCTCCATCATCGGCACGTGCTTGTAGGCGGCCGCGTGGAAGACGATCTCGGGGCTCTCGGCCTCGAAGACGCGCTCCATCGAGCCCACGTCCTTGCAGTCGGCGATCACCGGCACCAGCAGGCCGGCGTGGCCGCGCTCGCGCAGCTCCATGTCGATCTCGAACAGGTTGTTCTCGGCGTGGTCCACCATCACCAGACGGCGCGCGCCGATGGCGGCGACCTGACGGCAGAGCTCGCGGCCGATCGACCCACCCGCGCCGGTCACCATCACGGCCCGGCCGTTGAGGTACCGGGCGACCCGCGCGAAGTCGCTCTCCACGGGCGCGCGGCCGAGGACGTCCTCCACGCGCACCTCGCGCAGGAGGCTCACGGTGACGTCGCCGGCGATCAGCTCGGGCAGACCCGGCAGCGTGGTGCAGGGGATCCCGGCCTTGCGGCAGGCCTCCACGATCTCCTGGCGCACCAGCCCGGGCGCCGACGGCATGGCGATGATCACCTCGTCGACGTGCACCTCGCGCAGCACGCGGGGCAGGTCGGCGCGCGTGCCGCGCACCCGCGTCCCCTGCACGCGCAGGCGTCGCTTGCGCGGGTCGTCGTCGATCAGGCCGACGGGCGTGTAGCCGAGCTCGCGGTTGCGCTTCATCTCGCGGAGCAGCGTGTTGCCGGCGTCGCCGGCGCCGCAGATCAGCACCTCGCGGCCGCTCGACACCAGCTCGGACCGGGGCGGGCGCTCGATCACGCTGCGCACCGCAAAGCGGGCGCCGCCGATGAACGTGAGCGTCAGCACCAGGTCGAAGACCAGCACCCCGCGCGGCACGGCGACCAGGTCGCCCGGGCGCCAGTTGGAGAGGATCGCGGCCACCAGCAGGCTCGACACGGCCGCCGCCAGCACGATCGCCTGGAGGTCGCGCAAGCTCGTGAAGCGCCACCACTTGGTGTAGAAGCGCATCGCCACGAAGGTCGCCACCTTGATGGCGACCACGATCAGGACCGTCCCGGCGAAGAGTCGCTCGTAGCGCCCGGGGACGTTTCCGTCGAACCGGAAGTAGAAGGCCAGCCAGTAGGCGGCCGCGACGAGCCCCGTGTCTACCGCGATCTGAGCACCGCGGTGGGCGAACGCCCGGGGGCTCCAGTTGAGCGGAGCGCTCCTCACAGGGGGGGCAGTGTAGACCCTGCGGCGCCGAGAATCAGGTCCAGTAGTACCTCGGGGTCGCGCAACGGCGGCGGCGCGTCGCGCGGGCGGCGCTCCAGGAGCACGTCGGCGGGGTCCTCGAGGCGCCGCAGGCGGCCCTCGGCGATCAGGCTGCGGTCGACCGCGCCGAGGCGGGCCGCGAACGGGGTGTAGGCGGGCACGCCGAGCGCCGCCGCCTCGCGGTTCATCGTCCCTCCGGCACTCACCACGAGGTCGGACGCGGCCACCAGCGAGGGGCCGTCGATCGGGCGCTCGGGCACGATCGCCGGGCCTCCGGCGAGCGCGGCGCGCTGCTCGTCGGTGCGCGGCAGCACGACGGTCTGCACCTCGGGCGACGCGAGCAGGCGCTCCAGCGTGGCCGCGAAGAGGTCGGTGGACGCCCCGCGGTGGTAGAGGGTCACCTCGGGCGGCGGGCGCATCACGGCGATCAGGCGAGCGGGGTCGAGCCCCAGCTCGCCGAGCACGCCGTCGTCGATGGCGTGGTCGGCCAGGTAGTACTCCTCCTTCAGCCCGGGGTAGCGGATGAGCTTCGGAGGGCGCATGCCGTAGGGGGCGAGGGCCTCCTCGGGGATGGCCGACGGCACGAGGACCCGGGTGGCCAGCCGCCCGTTCCAGTGGTGCATCACCTTCGCGTACTCGTAGTCGAACATCGTGACCTGGGGCGTGCCGGCGGCGCGCGCGGCCGGCGGCTGGTCGGTGCTCCCGTGGGCGACGGCCAGGTCGAACCGCTCACGGCGGGCGAAGCGCACGAGCTCCGCCGAGCGGCCCGCCATGGCGCGCGCCTTGCCCGCGCTCGAGCCGCCGCCGTGGGCGCCGACGCTCACGTGCTCGATGCCGAAGCGCTCCAGGAGGCCGATCGTCTGGGCGAACTCGCGGGCCGTCACCGTCACCTCGCAGCCGCGCGCCCGCAGGCGCGCGATCAGGGGCCGGAAGATCACCACGTGCGGTGAGTTGGTGATGTCGATCCAGACGCGCAACGGACGTAGTGTAGGGCGGGCCATGGGCGACCCCGGCCACGAGGCCGCGCTCACGGCCGCCGCGCAGGCGGCCGGGGCGTGGCTCGACAGTCTCCCCGACCGCGCGGTGCGCCCGGAGGCGGGGGCCAGGGAGATGCTGGAGGCCTTCTCGGAGCCGCTGCCCGAGGAGGGCCTCGACCCGGCCGAGGTGGTGCGCGAGCTCGCCGCCCGGGCCGAGCCCGGCCTGATGGCGAGCGGCTCGGGCCGCTTCCACGGCTGGGTGATCGGCGGCACCCTGCCGGCGGCGATCGGCGCCGACTGGCTCGTGAGCGCATGGGACCAGAACTCGGCCATGTCCGAGCCCTTCCCGGCGACGACGATGATCGAGCAGGTCACCGCCGGGTGGGTGCTCGACCTGCTCGATCTCCCGCGCGGCGCCTCGGTCGGCTTCGTGACCGGTGGGCAGATGGCGAACACGGTCTGCCTGGCGGCGGCGCGAAACCACGTCCTGGCCGCCCACGGGTGGGACGTGGAGGCCGCGGGTCTCCAGGGGGCACCGAGGGTCACGGTGCTGGTCGGAGCCGAACGGCACGACTCGGTCGACGGGGCGCTGCGCCTGCTGGGCCTGGGGGGAGCCACCGCCACCGTGGTGCCGGCCGACGAGGCGGGGCGGGTGAGCCCCGGCGCCATGGCGGAGGCGGCCGCACGGGCCGAGGGGCCGACGATCGTCTGTACCCAGGTCGGCAACGTGAACGGGGGCGCAGTGGACCGCGTCGGCGAGATCGCCGACGCGGTCGCGCGCCCGGACCTGTGGGTCCACGTGGACGGCGCGTTCGGGCTGTGGGCGCGCGCCGCCCCGGCCCGGCGGGGGATGGTGGCGGGGGCCGAGCGGGCGCACTCGTGGGCCACCGACGCGCACAAGTGGCTCAACACCCCCTACGACTGCGGCCTCGCCATCTGCGCCGATCCCGTCGCGCACCGCCGCGCGATGGGCGTGCGGGCCGCCTACCTGCCGGGCGGCGACGACCTCGCCCTCCGCGACCCGATCGACTTCAACCCCGAGCTGTCGCGCCGGGCCCGCTCGGTGCCGGTGTGGGCCGCCCTGCGACAGCTCGGGCGGCGCGGGGTGGCCGATCTCGTGGAGCGCTGCTGCGCCATGGCCGAGCTGCTGGCCAGGGGGATCGCGGCCGCCGACGGGGCCGAGGTGCTGCACCAGGACCTCAACCAGGTCGTGGTGCGCTTCCGCGACCCGGCCGGCGCCGACCACGACGCCCACTCGCGGGCGGTGCTGGCGCGGGTCCAGGCCGAGGGCACGTGCTTTCCGAGCGGCACGGTGTGGCGCGGGGTCGCGGGGCTGCGCCTGTCGGTGTCGAGCTGGCGGACCACCGAGGACGACGTCCACCGGACCATCGCCGCGCTGCTCGCCGCCCACCAGGGCGGCGACGGGAACTAGGCCCGGCCGAGCACCCCGCTCGCGGCCCGGACCACAGTCGCCACGTCCGCGCGCGTCAGCCCGGGGTGCATCGGCAGGGCGAGCGCCGTGCGCGCGCACTCCTCGGCGACGGGCAGATCGCCCTCCGAGTAGCCGAGGTGGGCGAAGACCGGCTGCAGGTGCATGGGGATGCCGTAGTACACCGCGCTCGCCACGTCGGCCGCCTTCAGCGCAGCCTGGATGTCGGCGCGCCGGGGGTGGCGGGCCATGTAGAGGTGGTAGATGTGGGTCGCGCCGGGCGCGACGACCGGCAGGGTCATCACGTCTCCGAGGCCCTCCTCGGCGTACCACCCGGCGGCCTCGGCGCGGCGCGCGTTCCAGCCGTCGAGGTGGGGGTAGAAGACGCGGATGATCGCGGCCTGGAGATCGTCGAGGCGCGAGTTGTAGCCCACCTCCTCGAACACGACCTTGTCCTTCGAGCCGTGGAAGCGCAGCCGGCGCACGCGCTCGGCGAGCTCCTCGTCGCGGCAGACCACCATGCCCCCGTCGCCCATGCCGGGGAAGTTCTTGGTCGGGAAGAAGCTGAAGGTCGCGGCGTCGCCGAAGGTCGCGATCTCGCCCTCGGGGGCGCGGGCGCCGAAGGCCTGGGCGGAGTCCTCCACCACCACCAGGCCGTGCTCGCGGGCGATCGCCATCAGCTCGCCCATCGGAGCCGGGTGCCCGAAGATGTGGACCGGCAGGATCGCCTTCGTCGCCGGCCCGATGCGCCCCCGCACGGCCTCGGGGTCGAGGCAGTAGGTCAGCGGGTCGATGTCGCAGAAGACGGGCGTCGCGCCGACCCTCGCGATTGCCTCGGCCGTTGCGTAGAAGGTGTACGGGGTCGTGATGACCTCGTCGCCCGGCCCGATGTCGAGGGCATCGAGAGCGATCACCAGCGCGTCGGTGCCGTTGGCGACGCCCACGCACGGCCGGCCGCCCAGCCGCTCGGAGACCGAGGCCTCGAGGGCGCGGCCCTCCGGGCCCAGGATGAAGCGGCCGCTGTCGAGCACGCCGGCGAGGGCGGCGTCGATCTCGGCACGCAGGGGCCCGTACTGGGCCTGGATATCCATGAGGGGCACGGCCATGGCAGCGGCGCGGGACGCTATCACGGGGCCGCGGGGGCGTCCGGCGTGCCGCCCCCCGGCCCGGGCGAGGCCGGGATGCTGACGGTGACGGTCGTCCCGAAGCCCTCGCGGGAGGTGGCGACGGCCTCGCCGCCGAAGCGCTCGGCGATGTGCTTGACGATCGACAGGCCGAGCCCGGTGCCGCCGAGGCGCTTCGAGCGCGACGGGTCGGCGCGGTAGAAGCGCTCGAAGACGTGTGGCAGATCGCGCTCGGGGATCCCGGAGCCGTCGTCGGCGACCGTCAGCACCACCGTGTCGTCCTCGCGGCGCACCGACGTCCGCGTCGTGGCGCCCGGGCCGGCGTACTTGATCGCGTTCTCCACCAGGTTGCGCACGACCATGCGGGCCATGCGCTCGGTGAGCTGCACGTGGACGTCCTCGCCGAGCTCCATCGAGAGCACGGCGCCGTGCTCGCCGGCCACGGCCGACAGCTCGTGGACGGTCTCGGCCACCGCGGCCGCCAGGTCGGTGCGCGACGAGGCCGGCAGGCCGCTCGTCGACTCGAGCTCCGAGAGGAAGAGGATGTCGGTGACCAGCGCCTCCAGGCGCAGCGTCTCGCTCGTCGCGCGCCGGACGAAGTCGGTGTGCGTCGCGGCGTCCATCTGCGGATCCCCGAGCGCCTCGAGCAGGCCGCGCAGGCCGGTGAGCGGCGTGCGCAGCTCGTGCGAGACGTTGGCGACGAACTGCGAGCGCAGCTCGCGGTAGTCGGCCGCATCGCTGGCGTCGGTGAGGAAGACGATCGCCTCGGGCTCCCCGCCCACCTCGTAGGGGGCCACCGACACGCGATAGGTGCGGCGGCCCGCCGCGAAGAGGCGCAACTCGAAGGCCTCGCGCTCGAGGCTGGCGAGGGCCGCCTCGACCCGCTCGGCGAAGCGGTGCTCGCTGAACGCCTCGAGCACCGTCATGCCCGCCACGAGGAACGGGAAGCGCTCGAGTGCGTGGAGGTTGGCCTCGGCGAGGCGGCCCGAGGCATCGACCCGGAGCGCCGTGAACGGAAGGTCCTGGAAGGTCGCGCAGCGCCGGCGCTCGGCATCCTCGGCCGCGCGGGCCGCGACCGCGGCCCGCCCGGCGGCGGCTGCCGCCGCCGAGGAGGCGCGCCGGAGGGCCGTCGCGAGGACGGCGGCGGCGGCGAGGGCGGCGAGCGCCAGCACCAGGAGGGCGATCGGCACCCCCCGAGTCTCGCAGACCAGCGGACCTCCGACCGGCCGCATTTCGGCGGCGCGGCCCCGCATGATTGGCTTGCGGCCGATGAGCAGACCCCTGGCGATCGCGATCCTGGCCGCGGCGGCCCTCGCCGCGCCGGGCGCGGCGGCCGGCGCGCCCGTGACGTCGCTGCCCCCCGAGAACCCCCCGAAGATCACCGAGGTGGCCCCCGGCGTCGGCTACCAGAGGATCGCGGGCACCGACGACTCGGTGGTGCACGTCATCCGCGCCGCGGCATCGCCCCGGGTGGCGCTCGCGCCGGTGCTCGCCGGAGGGTCGCCCGTCACGCGCGGCTCGCTGACGGGGGCCGTGGCGGCGCGCCTCGACACCGGCGCCGTCGCCGCGATCAACGGGGACTTCTTCAACACCGTCACCAACGACCCGAGCGGCGTGCTGATGATCGGCGGCGAGCTGATCCACGAGCCGGAGGCCAGCCGCTCGGCGCTCGTCCTGCTGCCCGGCGGCGACCTCGCCGCCGTCACGCTCGCCCTCCAGGGGCGCTATCAGGCCCTCGACCCGACCGGTGGGGTGACCTACCCGCAGCGGACGCTGAGCGGCCTCAACCGGCCCGCCAAGCGCGGCAGCGAGACGATCCTCTACACCACCGCCTACGGGCGGCTCGAGACGCCGGTGTCGGGCTCGCGCTACGAGGTGCGCGTGCGGCTCGACCAGCCCGGCCCGCTCCTGCCGAACCAGCCCCGCACCGGCACGGTGATCGCCGCCGGATCGGGCGGGGGCACCACGATCGGCGCCGGCCACGTGGTGCTGACCGGCGTGGGCTCGGCCGGCACCAATCTGGTCTCCGACCTGCCCCTCGGCCGCCAGGTCGGCATCACACCCGGCCTGCTCGCGCTCCCCCCGGGCACGCTCGACGCGATCGGCGGCGGGCCGGTGCTGGTGCGCGACGGCACGGCCATCACCAGCGCGGGAGAGGGCTTCACCAGCGCGCAGATCGGCTCGCGCACCTCGCGCTCGGCGGTCGGCCGGACGGCTGACGGCACGCTGCTGCTGGTGACCGCCGAGGGCCCGACGCAGGGGCGGCGCGGGCTCACGGTGTCCGAGCAGGCCGAGCTGATGCGTTCGCTCGGGGCCGTGACGGCGATCGCCATGGACGCCGGCGGCAGCGCCCAGCTGTCGGTGCGCGACCGCCTCGTCCTCCCCCTCAGCGGACCCCGCAGCCTCTCGAACGTGATCGTGCTCTCCTACCAGGGGATCACGGTCGAGCCTCTCCCCTTCCGGATCTCCCCCAACGCCGACCGCGTGGACGACGCCCCGACGATGGTCGTGCGCGCGACGTCGCCGGGTGCCACGCGCGTCAGCGTGGCGCGGCGCACCGGGCGCCCGTCGAAGGTCCTCTGGAGCGGCCGCCTCGGCCCGGGTGCCGCGCGCGTCAACCTCGACCCGCGGCGGCTGCGCCTGGCCGACGGCGTCTACATCGTGGTCGCCCGCCACACGGCCGACGACGGCAGCGGCGTCACCGAGCAGCGCCGCCGCGTGATCATCGACCGCACCCTCTCCTCGCTGAACGCCCGCTCCGCCACGACGCGGCAGCAGCGGAAGGTGGTGCGAAGGCTCGACGTGCGCTTCCGGCTCCTGCGCCCGGCGCGGGTCACGGTGCGCGTGACGACGCCCGACGGCACGCCGATCGCGACCATCGCGAGCGGCCGGCCCCTGCGCACCGGCGCCCAGACCGTCTCCTGGAACCGCACGGTGCGGGGCACGCTCGTCTCGGGCCCGGTGACGGTGACCGTCCAGGCCCGCAGCCCGCTCGGCACCTCGGGACTGGCCCGGGCGGTCACGCTGAAGGCGCCGCCCCGGCCGAGCCCCCCGGCGACGCCCTAGTCGAGCCCGGCGATCTCGGCCCGGACGGCGCGGATCTCGGCGACCAGGCGCTCGACCTCCGGCTCGAGCTCGGGCTCGCCGTCGTGCTGCCGCACGACGACGTGCCCGAGCTCCTCCGCCAGCGCGTTCGACCGCCTCTTCAGTCCGAGCTCCTGGGCCTTGTCGCGCGCCTCCTCGGCGCCCTTCCGGGCCACGTCCGCGGCGCTCCGGGCGGCGTCCTTGGCCTTATCGACCAGCCCCATGGCGATGCCCCTCCCTGTCGGGGAATGGAGCGCTCAGACTACTTGCCCTCCTCGCGCCAGTGCATGACCGAGAGCACCATGGCGGCCAGCGAGAAGATCAGGGCGAGGAAGATGCCGAACTTCCGGCTGTCACCCTCGAGGAAGATCATCAGGGTCACGATGAAGGTGACGCTGGTGAGGTAGGCGGCCCAGGCGGCGGGCTGGATGATGGCGGGCAGCTCGAAGTTCATGGCCTCGGCCACCAGGATCGCGGCAGCGCCGGCGGCGAAGATCAGGATGATCCACCATGACGGGATCGCGTCGGAACCACTGATCTCGACGGAGATCTCGCCGAAGTCCTGGCCGAACCAGGTGAAGAACAGGCTGATGATGAACAGGACCGACGCGCCTGCGGCGCCGTAGATCCTCTGCTCGCGGGTGAGCGAGTTCACGTGATCACTCCTCGGTTGGCGCGATGGGCATTGGGGCGCTGGACGGATTCGACGTGCCGAGCGGCCTCCCCTGCCGTGTCAGGCCGGGGCGACGTCCGTGGGCGGATTGTGCCCGGAGATCATGACGACCGTGCGCCCGTGCCGTATCGCGCGCACGACGGAGAGGTGCTCCTCGGTCCGTGAGGAGCCCCCGGGCGGGCCCGTCCGGGTGCACCCCGACCCTCAGGTCGTCAGCGCGCCGCCTCCGAGTGGGCCGCCCCATCGGCCGCCGCGCGGTCGTGCTCGTAGCAGGGCGCCTCGCGGAACGGCGCCTCGGGATCGCCGGCGGCGCGCCCAAGGCGCGTCGCGCGTGCCCTCATGCCCATGCCGACCCGGCGCGCCCCCGGCGAGAGCGCCAGACCGACGATGCCGCCGGCGAGGATCCAGCGTCCGCGGCGGCGGCCCTCGGTCACTTCAGGAGCGACAGGAACTCGTCGACGGGGATCGCCGTGAGCGTCTGGAAGTGCGCGGTTCCGCGCGCGGCCAGCTCCACCGACACTCGGGCGATCACCTTCTCGTCAGGAGCCTCGACGATGTTCACGAAGTCGTACGGGCCGAGCACGGCCCACTGCTGGATGACCTTCGCGCCCATCTGCTCGACCTCGGCGTTGACCTCGAGCAGCCGCTGGGGGTTCGCCTTGAGCGTTCCCACCCCGTGGGGGCTGAGCGTGCTGAGCAGGATGTAGGTCGGCACGTTGTTCCAACTCCTTCGGAGCCTCTGACCGGGTGGTCCGAGCGTACCACCTGACCCGCGTCATCCGGCCGCGAGCGCCTCCTCCCAGGGGCGGGTGTCACGGCCCACGTCGAACGCCACGACGTCCGCGGTCCCGGCCTCGTCGCGGAAGGCGACGCGAAGGAGCGGGTGGCCCGTCGCCCTGCCGAGGTGGGTGCGTGTGGTGTCCACCAGATCGATGCGCTCCCGCGCCACGCGGAGCGTCAACCCCGGCGCCCGGCGCACGAAGACGAGCGCGTCACGTCCGATCACCAGGTGCCCGGCGCGCGCCTGCGCCCCGCTCCCGCTCGCCAGGCCCACGAGGCCCGCCGCGCCCGAGACGACCACGTCGCCCCCGACGGCGATCTCGGCCGCGCGCGCCGCCTCGGCCCGGCGGGCCCGCAGCCGGGGCCGGACGACCAGCATCCAGACCGCGAGCTCGACCGCCGTGATCCCCGCGATGATCACCATGACGCCCGCCCACATCGGCAGGCCGAGCACGGCTCAGCGCGTCCAGGCGGTGAGGTCCCTGCCGATCAACTCGCTGAGCTCCGCGACGTCGTCCCGGAAGTGCTCCTTCAGGACGGCGGCGAACTCGGGCGTGATCTCCTCGCGGCGCGTCACCTGGCGGTTGCCGCGGCGGAGCCGGTCGAGCACGCCCAGACGCTGGACTCCGGTGACGCGCTTGATGCCGCGCGCGACGCTGACGAGGGCCGAGGGGGGGCGCTGGGTGAAGCGGGCCACCGCGGCGGTCTTGTGGACCTTGTTCTCGTTGACCCGCGGGAACTCGCTGCGGCCGTCGTCGGGAACCCCGAGGAAGGCGAGCGTGTCGCGGTAGACGGCGCCGGTGTCGGCCCGCAGGTCGTCGAAGACCAGCACCTTCACCTGCTCGCGGGGCACCGTCTCGAGCACCCTGCGTACCTGCGCCCCGAGCCGGGCGGCCTCGCCGTACTGGAGGAAGTCCGGCACGCGCACGGTCGCCGGCAGGCCTTCTCCGCGGGCGCGCGCCGCCTGCAGCTCCCAGGCCCGGGCCGGGTCCGGCTCCACCTCGTCGAGCATGTAGCGCAACTGCGAGTGGAGCGACGGCACGAGCTCGACCGGGTTGCGCACCATCACGATCACCCGCGCGGCGGGGTCGAACTCCATGATCCGCTGCGCGGCGGTGGCCGAGTAGAGGTACCAGACCGACGCCTCACCGACGGCGAGGTCGGCGTCACCGGCCCCCTCGAAGAGGCGCAGGTAGTGGTCCTCGGTGCGCTGCCCCGGCGCGTAGTAGTAGTCGAAGTCGTCGCAGAAGTAGTGCGGCTCCTTCGGCGTCGACACGAAGACGCGCTCGTGCTGGCGCAGGTACTCGCTGAGGGCGGTGGTGCCGCACTTGGGGGCACCGAGGATGAAGAAGTCAGGCCGGCGTGACACGGCGCGCGACACTAGCACCGGGACGCGGGCGCTCCGGGGCGGTACCGTTCGCCGCGGTGTCCACCTCGCGCCCATCGCCCCGCCGCGGCGCCGCCCGCCGCCTGCCCGATCCGGGCCGCGTCGGCGCTCCCGCGGTCGGGGTCCTCGCCGGGCTGCTGCTGATGCTGGCGGTCTTCCTGCCCTGGTACGCCACCAACCTCGGACCTCCGTTCGCGGCCACGAGCGCGAACGGGTGGAACTCGACCGCCCTGGCGAAGATCGCCCTGCTGATGGGCCTCGTGCTGACCGCAGCCGCGGCGGCGGTCGTCCTCGACGAGCGGCGGGTCATCTCGCTCCAGCGC
>JAEMRL010000014.1 GCA_016463385.1 Thermoleophilia bacterium | reverse complement strand
GACCGCACGCGTCCCCGGGTCACGATCCGCTGGTCGCTCTCGGGCACCCGCGCGACCTTCCGCTCGTCGGTGAGCGACGCGCTCAGCGGGCCCCGCAGGGCCTCGATCCGCTGGAGCTTCGGCGAGGGCGAGACCGCTCGCGGCGCGCGCGTCGTCCGCCGGTTCGCGGAGTCGCGGCGGCGCTGGGTGGTGCTGAGCGCACGCGACGCCGCCGGCAACGAGGGCTTCGCGGTCCGCGCGCTGCGGCCCCGCGCAGCGAGCGCCGTGCGTGGGCTCACCGTCCCGGCGGTCGCCTCGCGCGCTGGAGGGCCGCTGAGCATCGCCGGACGGCTCGTGCGGCCGGCGCGCCTGCACGCGACGCTGCGCCCCGTGCGCACGACCGCCCAGACCGCCGGCGCGGGCCTCGCCGCGTCGTTCATCGCCGAGAGGGTCGGCGCCCCGGTGGCCCGCGCGGGCGCCGAGACGCGCGGCCCGGCGGCGTTCCGGCTGCGCGTGCGCGTGCACGGGCTGCGGCCGGGGATCTATCGGCTCGAGCTGCGCGCGGCCGAGCGGGCGGGGAGCGCGCCCGCGATCACCCGGCGCATCCGCATCCGGTAGCAGGATCACGCACACGGACCCTTAACGGAGGGGGTCCGGGTCGTCCCCTAGTCTTCGCCCTTCGTGTCGTGGTTCGAGGCCATCATCCTTGGGATCGCCCAGGGACTCACCGAATTCCTCCCGGTCTCCAGCACCGCGCACCTGCGCATCGTCCCGGCCTTCGTGGGCTGGGACGATCCGGGGGCGCTGTTCACCGCCGTCATCCAGCTCGGGACCATGCTGGCCGTGGTGATCTTCTTCTGGCGCGACCTGGTGCGGATCACCGGGACCTGGCTGTCCAGCCTGCGGCGCCCGGAGCTTCGCGGAGAGCTCGACGCCCGCATGGGCTGGTACGTGATCATCGCGACCATCCCGATCGGGGTCGCCGGGCTCGCGTTCCGGAACCAGATCGAGAACGGCGCGCGCAACCTCTACCTGATCGGCGCCACGCTGATCGTGCTCGGCCTGATCCTGCTCGCCGCCGAGAAGGTGGGCTCGCGCACGCGGCCGCTCACCGACGTGGGCCGCCGTGACGCGATCTGGGTCGGCATCGCGCAGGCCCTCGCCCTCGTGCCCGGCACCTCACGCTCGGGCGCGACGATCACCGCCGGCCTCTTCCTCGGCATGGAGCGCGAGGCGGCCGCCCGCTTCTCGTTCCTGCTGTCGATCCCGGCGATCGTGCTGAGCGGCCTCTTCGGGCTGACCGAGCTGATCAACGGCGACGGCGACGTCAGCTTCATCGCGCTGACGATCGCGACGGCGGTCTCGTTCGTGGTCGGCTACGCGTCGATCGCGTTCCTGCTGCGCTACCTCGTGTCCCACTCCACGATGATCTTCGTGGTCTACCGGGTCGCTCTCGGCGCCCTGGTGCTCGCCCTCACGGCGAGCGGCGCGATCAGCTGACCGCGGGGACCTCGACCACCTCGAACTCACGGGTGAGGTCGACCAGCTCCAGGACGCGCTGAACGGCGTCGGAGGGCCGGGCGATGGCGAACGTGCGCCCGGCGTCGAGGCAGGCCTGGCGCGCCTCGAGCAGCGACCGCAGGCCCGAGGAGTCCATGAACCCGACGGCGTCGAGGTCGAGGACGACGGGGCTCGTGCCGTCGGTGGGGAGCGCGTCGATCAGCCGCGGGGCGCCGACCAGGTCGAGCTCGCCCTCGGCGACGATCAGCACCGCGCCCGGGCGGTCCTCGGCGCGGGCGCGGAAGGTGGTGGTGTTCTCGTTGCTCATGCGGGCGAGGGTAGCAGGGCGCCGACGGGGTCCGGTTTGCACCCGGCGCGCATCGGGCAGGATGCAGTGCGGCGCGGGTGGAGCGCCGCACACAGACAAGGTCCGTCGATGCCCGCTGGCAGAACAATCGACGCCGCCGAGCGCGAGCGTCTCATCATGCAGCACCTGCCGCTGGTACGCGGACTCGCACGGCGTTACGCCGACCGCGGGGAGCCGCTGGATGACCTGGTTCAGGTGGGCACCATCGGTCTGATCAAGGCGATCGACCGCTTCGAGCCCGAGCGCGGCTTCAAGCTCGCGAGCTTCGCGACCCCGACGATCCTCGGCGAGATCCGCCGGCACTTCCGCGACCGGTCGTGGACGATCCGCGTGCCGCGCGGCATGCAGGAGGCGCGCGCGCAGATCTCGCATGCGGTCACCGTGCTCTCGGCCGAGAACGGCCGCAGCCCGACGGTGCGGGAGATCGCCGAATCGACCGGGCTCTCGATGGACGACGTCCTCGACGCCCTCGCCGCGGGCAGCGCCCAGCGCCCCGGGCCACTGGCCGCCCCGGGCTCGGAGGGCGAGGAGGACGCGGGGGCGGTCGTCGGGGTCGAGGAGCGCGGCTACGAGCAGGCCGAGGCCCGCGCGACGCTGGACGCCGGGCTCTCGGAGCTCCCGGCGAGGGAGCGCGTCATCCTGCACCTGCGCTTCGAGGAGGGCCTGACGCAGTCGCAGATCGCCGAGCGCGTCGGCGTGTCGCAGATGCACGTCTCGCGTCTCATCCGGCGCGCGCTCGACTCCCTGCGCGCGAGCGCGGGTGGCCCCGAACCCGAGGACGGTCCCTCGTGACGCCCCGCGTTTGTCGCCCCGGAGCCCGGGGAACCGCCGGAACATGCCCGGATCCGCCATGCTGCATCCCGTGACCACCGCGCGTCCCGACGTGGAGCTGATCCTCCCGGCCGAGCCGGAGAGCGTCGCGCTCGCGCGTCAGATGGTGCGCGGCATCGTCGACGCGCTCGGCTGGGGCGAGGAGAACCGCACCGACATCTCGATCGCCGTGACCGAGGCGTGCACCAACGCGGTCCTGCACGCCTACCCGGCGGGCGCCGAGGGCGAGTACGAGGTCTTCGCCTGGGCCGAGCCGGAGAGCCTCGTGGTCGCCGTCCGCGACCGCGGGCGGGGCATCATCCCCTCGGTCGCCTCTCCTGCGGCCGGGCTGGGCCTCGGGCTGCCGCTGATGCTCGCCATCGGCGACGAGGTCAACTTCTCCAACGAGGACGGCGTGACGGAGGTCCGGATGACGTTCTCCCCCGGGCCCCGCCGGGCGGACTCGTGACCGGCCGACCCGCCGGACGGCTGCGTCTGCGCCGTGACGACCTCGGGGAGCCCGTACTGGAGCGGGTCGTCGGCGCGATGGCGGCCCGGGTCGACCTGCCGGTCGACCGTCTCGCGGACGCCCAGCTCGTCAGCGCGGCCCTCGTCTCCTCGGCCTTCCACCTGAGCCCCGACGGGGTCCTCTGCGTCGAGTTCGGCGCCGGTCCGGACGGGCTCGGACTGGGCGTCGGCCCGTTGCCCGCGGGAGCGGCGGCGAGGGTGATCTCCGAGACCACGCTGCCCGGGGTCGGATCGGTGCTCGAGCGCCTGGTGGACGCCTGGAGCGTCGACACCCTGGAGTCCGGCGAGGAGATGCTGCGGCTCCGGATCGGAGCGGGCGCGCCCACCGCGGGCTGACCGGATGCGCCGACGCAGCCGGGTCCTGCTGACCCTCGGGGCGGCCGCGCTCCTCCTGCGGGGCGGCGCGCACCGCTCCCCGCCCCCGACTGAGTCCCCCGTGACAGAGGGAGCGCCGGCGGAGCCCGTCGCCGAGGCCCCCGCGCCTCGGCCCCGCGGCCGGCTGGGCGAGGCCGCCCATGTGCTGCGGGCGTCCCTGCGCGCGGCCCTGGCCGGCAATCTGACCGATGTCGCGGCCTCGCTGGCCTACTACGCGTTCCTCGCCATCCCGGCCGCCCTCCTGGTGGCCGTGGGCGTCTTCGGCATCGCGGCCGGCCCCGGCACCGTCGAGGGACTCCTCGACCGCCTCGAGGGCGTGGTCCCCGACGAAGCGCTGTCGTTGATCGACGACTCCCTGACGCGTGTGACCGAGAGCTCGGGCAGCGGCGCCGGCCTCGCCGCGGTGGGCCTCGTGCTGGCGTTGTGGACCTCGAGCGGCGCGATGTCGGCGCTGATGCGCGGGCTCAACCGCGTGCACGGGTGCGAGGAGACGCGCTCGTTCGCGCGCCAGCGTCTGACCGCCCTCGCCCTGCTCGCGTGGTGCCTGCTGGCGATCGGGGTCTCGTTCACGCTGCTGGTGCTCGGGGCGCCCCTGTCGCGGGAGCTCGGCGAGGCGCTCGAGGCGCCGGCGCTCGTCGGCTGGCTGTGGTGGGGCGCCCAGTGGCCGATCCTCGGCGGCGCGCTGCTCGTGGCGGTGATCGGGATCCTCCGCGCCGGCCCGGCGAGCCCGCGGCGCGACGCGCGGGCCGAGCTGGCCGGCGCCGCGGTGGCCGTCGTGATCTGGGTCGTCGCCTCGGCCGGCTTCGGGTTCTACGTCTCCCGGCTCGGCGACTACGGGGCGGCCTGGGGATCGCTGTCGGCGGTGATCGTGATGCTCACCTGGCTCTGGCTGACCGCCACCGCCCTCCTGCTCGGCGCTCAGGTCTCGGCCGAAGTGGAGCGTCGGAGGCTAGGGTCCGCGTCGTGATCGACCGGTGACAACGCCACCCGGCGGCCGCCCCGCTCCACGACCCCCCTGGTCGCGGACCCAGCGGCCCGTGCCCCGCCGCGTGCTGCGCCCGCTGCAGGAGTTCCTGCACCTCGAGGCCTCGGGCGGCCTGGTGCTGCTGCTGGCCACCGCGGTCGCGCTCGTCTGGGCGAACGTGGCGGGCGCCTCCTACCTCGACTTCTGGAGCACCGAGCTCACCGTCCGCCTCGGCGACTTCGTCGTGGTCGAGGACCTGCAGCACGTCGTCAACGACGGCCTGATGGCCATCTTCTTCCTGGTCGTCGGCCTCGAGGTGAAGCGGGAACTGGCCGTGGGCGAGCTGTCCACGCGGCAGGCGGCCCTGCTCCCGCTGTTCGCGGCGGTCGGCGGGATGGTCGTCCCGGTGCTGATCTTCCTGCTCGTGATGGGAGGCGCCGACGGCTCGCGCGGATGGGGCATCCCGATGGCCACCGACGTGGCCTTCGCGCTCGGCGCCCTGGCCGCGGTGGGGTCGCGGGCTCCCGCGTCCCTCGTCGCCTTCCTCCTCGGCGTCGCCGTGATCGACGACATCGGGGCGATCCTCGTGGTCGCGGTCTACTACACCGACACGATCGCGCTCGCGTGGCTCGCGACGGCCCTGATCGGGCTGATCGCGATCGTCGTGCTCCAGAGGATCCAGGTGCGCTACATCGGCGTCTACGTGGTGCTGGGCCTGATCGTCTGGTTCGCGACCTTCGAGTCGGGCGTGCACGCGACGATCGCCGGGGTCGCCCTCGGCCTCCTCACGCCGGTCCGCCCCTTCCAGGACCCGGCCGCCGTGAGCGCGGAGGCCATCCGGATCGCCGAGGCCACCGACGACGAGCCCGATTCACCCGACGCCGACGCCGGGCACTGGCGGCGGCTGGCATGGCTGTCGCGCGAGGCGGTCTCGCCGCTCGAGCGCGTCGAGCACAGCCTGCACCAGTGGTCGAGCTTCGTCGTGCTGCCGATCTTCGCCCTGGCGAACGCCGGCATCGCGCTCGACCGGGCCTCGTTCGAGGCGGCCACCGACACGCCGGTCGCCCTCGCCGTCGCGCTCGGCCTGCTGGTCGGCAAGACGGTGGGGCTGACGCTCGGCGTCGCCCTCGCCGTCGCGCTCGGGCTCAGCGTGCTGCCACGCGGCGTCCGCTGGGCCCACGTGGTGGGCGTCGGCGCGCTGGCCGGCATCGGATTCACCGTCTCGCTCTTCATCACCGGCCTGGCCTTCAGCGACCCCGATGTGATCGCGGCGTCCAAGATCGGCGTCCTCGGCGGCTCGACGCTCGCGGCGATCCTCGGCATCGCCCTGCTGGTGCTGGCGGGGCGTCGCGGCGACGCCGCTACTCCAGACGCGCCCCCTCCTGATCCCTGACCACCTGGAGGAAGCGCTCGTAGCTCGGCTTCTGCTCCAGAGTGACATCGCGCAGCAGACCGGCGGGCCAGTCCGCGTTGTCCTGCAGGTTGAACCACACCACGGCCTTGATCCGGTCGGTGCGCAGCTGGGGCAGTGAGAAGATCTGGGTCAGGTATTCCGCCTGCTGGGCCTCGGTGACCTTGGTGTCGCGGAAGCGCGTCGCGGCCGTCGTGTAGCCGGCCTCGGTGATGTAGAGCGGGATCGCCGGGTCGGCGCGCCAGGCGTCGAGCTCGTCGATGACGCGGCCGATGCTGCTCCACGAGGGCACGACCTCGGTCTCGACGGTCGGGGCGGCCGCCGGGTAGACGTGCTGGGAGTAGGCGTCGAGGGGCACGTCGCGCTCGCGCAGGCCGCGCAGCCACTCCACCGCGCCCACGCCGGTCGGGGTGGTGCTGCTGCGCGGGCCGCCGACGCCGACGATCACCTGCGCACGGGCGTTGGCGCCCTTGATCGCCGGATGGGCGGCGCGCACGAGGTCGGCGTAGACGTCCAGACGGGCCTCGGCGCCCTCCTCGGCCGGCTGCAGGAACCCCGACAGGTTCGGTTCGTTCCAGACCTCGTAGTGGCGGATCTCGGGCAGCACGTCGCCGCCCGGGCCCGCGAACGCGCCGTTGTAGCGGGTGGCGACGGCCGTCATGAAGCGGCCGTAGTCGGCGGGCTCGGGCGCGAGCCGGTTGATCGGGCCGCCGATCGCGTCGACGGCTCCGCCCGACGACCAGGCGGGCGTGCTGTAGACGGAGAGGATCGGCGTGATCCCCCGGTCGGCGAGCCCCCGCATGATGGTGTCGGCCCGCGAGAAGTCGTACGCGGGGTCGGCGGGGTCGGTCGGGTCCTGCGGGGGCTCGGGCCCCGAGGCGACCGAGTTCCAGAAGAGGTCGACGCGGGTCGTCGTGGCCCCGGTGGCCTCCAGCAGGTCGAGCCGGGCCGGGATCGTCTCGATCGGCTCGGTCGAGAGGTGGTCGTCCTGCACGGCGGCGACGGCCCCGATGGGCGCCGTCGCGTCGCTGCCCGACAGCATCACGGCGCCGACCACGGCGGCCACCACCGCCGCCACCGCCACCAGCCCGGCCACCACGCGTCCTGTCGACCTCACCGCTGCTCCGCTCGTCGGGTACGTGACATCACTGGCCGGCGCGCGCCGCCGCCGGCGGCACCGCACCCTCCCACGGCAGGCGCGACGGGTCCGGGTCGCCCGGCAGGCGATACTCCCACGCGGGGTCGCCGAGCGTGCCGCCCGCCCAGCGGTGGACGTCGGCGGTGAACCGCGCCAGATCGAGCGGCTCGTCGAGCACGCTCGGAGCCATCGGATCGGCCGAGAAGGCCAGCACGCGCCCCGCGCCGACCGGGCGCACGACGGCCGCCGGGGCGCCGTCGAGGAATCGCGCCACGACGCTCGCGCCGGCCGGCACGCCCGCGAAGGCGCGCGGGCGGGGCGTGTCGATCGGAAGGCTGAGGAGGTCGTCGGGAACGCCGGCGCCGAGGGCGCCCGGCTGGACCTCGAGGATCGATCCGCGGCGGGGGGGCCCGAGCGGCGCCCCGATCAGGGCGTCGCGCACGGAGGCGAGCGAGCCGCCGGCCGGGGTGCGCGTGAAGGCGGAGGGGTCGGTGACGATCAGCGTCCCACCCGCCCTGACCCAGTCGGCCACCCGGGCCGCGAAGGCGGCGTCGAGGGTGTCGCCGCGTGGCATCCAGAGGGTGCGGGCGGCCGCCAGCCGGGCCGGGTCGGCGCTCAGCCGCGTGTCCGCGTCGAAGCTGAACGACGCCCCGCCGAGCTCGCCGAGCAGGGCGTAGGTGGTGTAGATCGCGTCGCCGCTGGTGCGATAGCGGACGCCGCCGGTGCGGTCCGGCTGGGCCTGGCCCTCGCTGGCCGTGGAGTAGAGGACGAGCTGGGAGGGGTCGACCGGTGCGGCAGGGAGGCGGGCGCCGCGCATCGAGGAGGCGATGGCGAGCATCGTGTCGTAGAGGCGGCGGTTGGTGAAGCGGGGGTTGTCGGACGCGAAGAAGCTGATGTCCGTGGCGCCGGCGCGCAGCGCCTGGGCGGTCCAGGTCCAGAGGTCGCCGGGCAGCGGCTGGTAGCGCGAGTACTCGAACGCCTGCACCACGATCCTGGTCCGCTTGCCCGTCAGATCGGCGAGCAGCTTGGCGCCGAAGCCGGGGTTGTAGCGCCCGCGGCCGGCGCGGTCGCGCTCGGGATAGCTGACGTAGGGATCGGCCTCGACGACGTCGGCGAACCCGGCGAGGCGCGTGTAGTCCCACGGGATGAAGCCGTCGATGAAGCCGTAGTCGTTCGGGTTGACCACGGCGGCGGGGTCGAGCGTCCGGATCAGCCGGGCCTGCTCGGCCTTCATCGCGAAGAAGCGCTGCCCCGAGTAGCGGCTCCAGGCCAGCCAGCGCAGGCGCTCGGCGACGCTGTCGGTGGGGCGCGCCGAGGGGTTCGGGAGGGAGCGCCCGGTCGCCCGCCGGAAGTCGGCCGCCAGGCGGCGGCCGAAGGGCGTGGCGCGGGCCCGGCCGCGCGGCAGGATCGTCACCGGCTCGTCGCTGCCGGTGTACATGTTGACGAAGGCCCGCCCGCGGACCGTCGGGACGATGCGGCGGATCTCGCGCAGGGCCTCCCGGCGGTAGCCGGGGTCGAGCAGCGAGAGGCGCCGCGTGTAGGCGCGCGGGTCGGCCGCCGGGTCGGCCACCGTGGCCGTGCGGCGCTGCAGGGCGCGCCGCGCGGCCCACACCTCCACCGCCACGTCCCAGCGCAGGCCCGTGGCGTCGAAGGCGCCCTGCAGCCGCCGGGGCGTCCTCCAGCCGACGGGTTCCTTCGGGCTGAGCGGCAGCGGCGGGAAGGGCAGGGCGCTCGGGCCGCTGAACCAGAGCCCGTTCTGCCCGGCCTCGCGCAGGATGCCGTCGATCGTGCGGTACCAGCGCGCCGGCGGGATGAGGGGGCCGCGGCTGTCCGGATCCCAGCCGGGCAGCTCGTTCTGGTTGAGCTCGTGGCCCCAGGTGCTGACGGACCCGGCGGGGCGGTCGGCGGCGAAGGCGGGGGCCGCCGCCGCGGCGGCGGCCACGAGCGCGAGCGTCAGGCCGGAGATGGGAGAGCGGAAGGGCACGGGGCGGGCCCATCATGCCCACCCGCCGGGGGCCGCTCAAACGGCCGGGGTCGGCCGGCGGCGCCCTACCGGGTGCGGAAGCGGCCCACCAGCTCGCGGAGCGCCTCCGAGCGCGCCGACAGATCGCTCGCGGCGGCGGCGTTCTCGTCGGATCCGGCGGCGGTCGTCCGCGTGGCGCCGCTGATCAGCTCGCTCGAGCTGAGCGCGGCCGTCGAGTCGTCCGACGCCTGCTGCATCACCTTCTCGAGCAGCTGGGCGTCGTGCCCGAGGTTCTCGGCGGCCGCCTTCACGTCCACGGCGACGCCCACGGCCTCGTCGAGGTGACGATGGACCTGCTCGACCGCCTCGCCGACGCCCGCGATCGACGCGACCGCCGCGGCGACGCGGCCGCTGCCGGCGTCCATCGCGGCGACGGCGCGGGTGGTCTCGGCGTGCACCTCGGTTACCAGCTCGCGGATCGACTGGGCGGCCTCGTCGGCCTGCTCGGCGAGGTTCCCCACCTCGGTGGCGACCACCATGAAGCCACGGCCGTGCTCGCCGGCGCGGGCACCCTCCACCGCGGCGTTGAGCGCCAGCAGGTTGGTCTGGGCCGCGATGGAGGAGATGACCGTGACGATGCCGTCGATCGCCTGCCCGCGCTCGCGGAGCGCCTCCACCCGCGCCGTCCCCTCGCGCACGACCTCCGTCGCGGAGGCCATGGCGTCGGAGGCGTCCGCGAGGCTGCCGGAGCCCTCTCCGGCAGCCTCGCGTGCCGCGCCGAGGACCGTCTGGGTCCGGTCGGCGCTGCGACCGACGCAGTCGAGGCCCATGGTGACCCGCTCGGCGGCCTCGACCGCCTTGGCCACCCGCTCGAGCCGTCGCTCGGCCTTCTCGTGCGTGGTGTGGCAGCTGGCGGCGATCTCGGCCATCGCCGTGGCGGTCTCGCCGGTGCGCGCGACCATGCTCTCGGCGAGGTCGCTGACGGCCGCCGAGCTGGCGGCCCCGGCCTCGATCGCCTTCTGCAGGCCCAGCACGACCTTGTTGAGCTCGAAGCCCATCTGGGCCAGCTCATCGTGGCCGACGCCGCTCACCGCCGCCGTCAGGTCGCCCTCGCTGACTGCGCGTGCCGTGGCGCTGAACGCGGCGATCGAGCGGCTGATGCGCCGGTCGTTCCACACGGCCAGGGAGCCCGCCGTGACGGCGCCCGCGCCGACGGCGACGAGGCCGCTCGTCAGCGAGTGGGCCGTCAGGGCCGCGGCGGCGGAGGGGACCAGCGCGGCGGCGCCCAGCGACAGGGTGACGCGGCGGCGCAGGCTCCCCTTGTGCACGACCTGGCCGACGCGCAGCACCGCCAGGTGCTCGCCGTGGCTTCGCACGGGGACGACCGCTTCGCGGATGACCTCGCCGGTGTTGCGGTCGTAGCGCTGGGAGGTCGGCGCCCGCAGGGCGGCTGCGGCGAGGTTCTGCGCGTCGTCATAGACGCGGCCCTCACGCATCGCGTTGGTGTGGACGTGCGTGAACCCGTCCGGGCCCATCAGGACGATGTACTCGAACTCGAGCGTCAGCTCCCGCCGGAAGATCCCGCCCAGCACCACGAAGGCGGCGTCGGGGGAGCGCGTCGCGAGCTCCTTCTCACAGAGCGCGGCGAGGCGCGTGGCGAGGAGCATCGGGTCGGCTTGGCGGCGGAAGGGCACGGGACGGTTCTCCGGGACGGTGCTCCGACGAGCGGAGGTTCTCCCTGGCTTTCGTCCCGTGCCCGACCGCACTTGAGCCGGGTTACGACATTTAATTCAGGAGGTGGACCGATATGCCTCGATGAGGATCTCGGCGACCTCGGGGCGCGTGAACTCGACCGGCGGGATCTCGCCCCGGTCGAGCATCTCGCGCACCTTGGTGCCCGACAGGAACACGCGCTGCTCGGGGGTGGAGGGCGAGGTCTTCGTGGTCGCCATCCCGCCGGTCAGGTTGCACCAGAACGAGTGCTCGAAGAACGTCGGCGTGATCGCCAGCTCCTCGCGCGTGATGTCGTCGAAGATCCGGTGCGCGTCGTAGGTGCCGTAGTAGTTGCCCACGCCGGCGTGGTCGCGGCCCACGATGAAGTGGGTGCAGCCGTAGTTCTGGCGCAGGATCGCGTGCAGCACCGCCTCGCGCGGTCCGGCGTAGCGCATGGCCGCCGGCAGCACGCCGAGCACGACCCGCTCCTTGGGGTAGTAGCCCTCGATCAGCACCTCGTAGCAGCGCATCCGCACGTCGGCGGGGATGTCGTCGCTCTTGGTCTCGCCGACCAGCGGGTGCAGGAAGAGCCCGTCGACCGTCTCGAGGGCGACCTTGGTGATGTACTCGTGCGCCCGGTGGATCGGGTTGCGGGTCTGGAAGCCGACGACGGTCTTCCAGCCACGGGAGTCGAACTCCGCGCGCGAGGCGCGGGGGTCGAGGAGGAAGGGCTGCGCGCCCGGGTCGATCGGCAGGCGCGCGGCGACGCGCACCGGCCCCGCGAGGCAGGTGGTGCCGTGCGCGTAGAGCGACGCGACACCCGGGTGGGCCTCCTCCTCGGTGCCGTAGACCAGCTTCGCCTCACGGCGCTGGTCGGTCTCGTAGCGGTCGGTGATCCCGAGCACGCCGAGGAACCGCCCGGACTCGTCGACCAGCTCGACCTCGTCGGCCGAGCCGATCGCCGCGAGCTCGTCCGGCTGCACGGCCAGGGTGACGGGGACCGACCAGGCGAGGCCGTTCGGAAGGCGCATGCCGGTGATCACCGACTCGTAGGTCGCCTTGTCCATGAACCCGTCGAGCGGCGACATGGCGCCGACCGCGATCAGGTCGAGGTCGGCCTGCTGGCGCGCCGACAGCGTGACGCGGGGGCGGTTGCCCCCCTCGTCCAGCGACGCGTCGAGGCGGTCGACCAGGACGCCGCCGTGAGGGGTGATGGGACCAGCGGTGGTGGGGGTCAAATGCCCGCTCCGTCCACGTTGCCGAGCGCTGTCGAGTCAAGGAGTGTGTCGGCGCGGAGGCCGAGGCGGAGGGTTTCCAGCGGTATCACCTCGTCGTGTGGGATGTTCCCAAGGTTCACATTGGGACCGAACTTGCGGATGAACCAGACCTGCTGGGCCTTCTGGGGGGCCTCGAAGAGCAGGCGGTTCGGGTCGATGGCGTGCACGATCTCGTCGATCAGGCCCATCCGGACCTCGCCGTCGCCGCGGAAGATGCCGGCGGTGCCGGTCTCGCGGGCCTCGGTGATGACCTTCCAGGCGCCCGCCCGCAGCTCGGCCTCGATCAGCTCGACCCAGCGGTAGGGCGCGATGACGGTCTGCAGGTCCTTGGAGCCGACCTCGCTGAGCACCGTGAACTCCTGTGCCAGGGCGGCGATGTGCTCCAGCTTGACCTCGTGGGGGATCGTGATCGTCCCGTCCGAGACCTCGACGTGGCGCAGCCCGAGCTCCTGGACCCACCGGCGCCAGTCGTCGAGCTTCTGCTGGGCGAAGCAGGTCTCCCAGAAGGTCCCGCCGAGCACCACCGGGACGCCGGCGCTCTCGTAGAGCGCGAGCTTGTCGCGGAGGTTGCGGCTGACGTACGACGTGCCCCAGCCGAGCTTGACGATGTCGATGAAGTCGCCACACGACTCGAGCATGCCCTCGACCGCCGACAGGGACAGCCCCTTGTCCATCACGTGGGAGATGCCCACCTGACGCGGCTTGGGCGGGCGCCCGGGCAGCGACAGGAAGGCCGCCCCGGCGGCCTGGGCGATCGTGGTGTCGGTGCTCATCGGCGGACCTCAGCGGCGCTCGCGCCCGCGATCCGGCCGTAGACGACGGTGTCGAGCAGCGAGTTCCCCATCAGGCGGTTGGCGCCGTGGACGCCCCCGGCGATCTCGCCGGCGGCGAAGACGGCCGGCAGCGTGGTGGCGGCGTTCTCGTCGATCGCGAGGCCTCCGTTGCGGTAGTGGAGCACGGGGTAGACGAGCACGCGCTCGGTGGTGATGTCCATGCCGGCCTTCAGGTAGCGGTTGTGGACGTAGGCGAGCCGCTCGGCGGTGAAGCCGGAGCCGTTCTCGCGGTCGATGGCGGTCGTGTCGAGCCAGACGCCGGCGCTGCCGTCGGGCGCCTCGGCCCCGCGGCCCGCCTCGACGGTGTCGATGATCGCCTGGGCGACCACGTCGCGCGGGGCGAGCTCATCGACGAAGCGCTCGCCGTCGGCGTCGTGCAGCGTCGCGCCGTAGGCGCGGGTGGTCTCGGGCAGGGCGTATCCGGCGAGGCTCTCCGGCCAGACCGAGCCGGTCGGGTGCCGCTGCCACGAGTCGAGCTCACGGCCCTCGGCGCCGAGCTCGAGGGCCATGCGCAGCACCTCGGGCGTGGCGTCGGGATGGTTCGTGCTGCCGATGCCGAGCGCGTCGGCCTCGCCGCGCAGCCCGCCGCCGGCCGCCAGGACCACCGCGCGGGCGTGCACGGTGCGCCGGGTGCCGTTTCCGCCCGGCGCGAGGGTCGCCCGCCAGCCGTCGCCCTCGGGCACGAGGTCGACCAGCGTCGTCGACTCCCACACCTCCGCGCCCGAGGCCCGGACGGCGGCGCGCAGCGCCTTGACCATCTCGGCGCCGGTGCGCTCGCCCGCCTGCAGCAGGCGCTTGCGGCTGGCCCCCCCGCAGCGCAGGAGGCGCAGGCGGCCCTCGTCACGGGTGAAGGAGACGCCGAGGGCCGAGAGCCAGGCGATCGCGTCGGGCCCGCCGTCCGCGAGCCGGCGCACCAGCTCCGGGCGCGCGGTGCGGTGGCCGGCGGCGAAGGTGTCCTCGAAGTGGGACTCGGTGGAATCGTCGTCCCCCATGGCGGCCTGGATGCCGCCCTGCGCCCGCCCGGTGTTGCCGGCACCGAGCGCCGACTTCGTCGTGACGAGCACGCGGGCCCCGGCGCCGGCGGCGCTGACAGCGGCCGACATGCCCGCCCCGCCCGATCCGACGACGAGCACGTCGGCGCGCGCATCCGAAGGGCTCGACACGCGACGATGCTACCCGACCCGCCCCGATGCTTCCAATAAGGGCCCGTTATGACGGAGCGGGTGCTGCGCCCATGTCGCCGAGCTCGGCGCGGGCGAAGTCCATGAAGGCCGTCGTCACCCTCTTGGGGGTGCGTCCGGCGTGCCGGACGGCGAAGAAGTGCCGCTCGAGGCCGGCGCCCTCGAGGCGCAGGGCCACGAGGCTCCCCTCGGCCACCTCGCGCTCCACGGCGAGGCTCGAGATCACGGTGATCCCGAACCCGTCGAGCACGGCGGCCTTCACCGACTGCTGCAGGCCGAGCTCCATCGCCACGTTCAGGTCGCGGTCGCGCAGGCCCTCCTCGCGCATGGCGGCCTCCACCACCGACCGCACGCCCGAGCCCTCCTGCTGCAGCAGCATCGGCTCGGCCACGAGCTCCTCGAGCGTCACCGACGCGCGCGACGCGAAGGCGTGTCCCGGCGGCACGATCGCCACGAGCTCGTCCCGCACGAAGGGCTCGAAGACCAGGCCGCGCTGGGGCCGGGCCGCGCCCACCACGCCGAGCTCCAGCTCGTCGTCGAGCACGCGCTCGCAGACGGTCTGGGTGTCGCTGACCATCAGGCTGACGCGGACGTCGGGGTTGCCCTCGTGGAAGGCGCCGAGCAGCCGCGGCAGCAGCAGCTCGCCCGGGCCGGTCGAGGACCCGAGCACGAGCGGCCCGGCGACCCGGGTCCCGATCTCCCCCATCTCGCGCTCGAGCTCGGCCTCGAGTCCGATCATGCGCTTGGCGTAGCGGTAGACCACCTCACCCGCCTCGGTGACCGTCACGCGCCGGCCGCTGCGGTCGAGCAGGCGGTGCCCGAGCCGCTCCTCGAGCGCGCGGATCTGGAAGGACACGGCCGGCTGGGACACCTCGAGTTCCTCCGCCGCCTGGGAGAACGAGCCCTTGTCCACGACCGTGCGGAGGGTGAGGAGCTGACGGAGATCCACGCGTGGATCCTAGTCGGCCCGGGGACGGGGGTCAGGGAGGGCCGATGACGACCCGCTCGGCCGGGGTCGTGACGATGCCCTGCTCGCCCCACGACACGCAGCCGGCGCCGGTGAGGCACGCGCCCCCGCGGACGCCGCCGTCCTCGATCAGCAGCAGGATCGCGAGGACGATTCCGATGACCATGAAGATGCGGCCGGGCTTGTACCAGAGGTTGCTGAACCCCCAGAACGCCTTCCGGTTGCCGCGGCGCGCCCGGACCTGGGCGTCCCTGCTCCACGCGCGCGCGAGGAAGTCGAAGGGCCCTTTGACGGGTTCGCGGTAGCGAGGCGGGCGGCCCACGTATCTCTTTTCGTCTTTCGGACGTTCAGCCCTCCCGCAGGACCGCCGCCCGGAGCCTCTAACCTCTCCTCCGGCCAGGACGATCCGAGGAGACACACCGGTGCGCATCTGCGTCTATGCGGGATCCAATCCGGGCGAGCTCCCGGCGTATCGCGAGGCGGCGACGGCGCTCGGGGCGACGCTCGCCGGCCGCGGCATCGGCCTGGTCTTCGGCGGCGGGCGCACCGGCCTGATGGGCGCGGTGGCCGACGGCTGCCGCGCGGCCGGAGGGCACGTCACCGGCATCATCCCGGGCTTCCTCGAGCAGAAGGAGATCGCCCACCACGAGATCGCCGACCTGCGCGTCGTGGGCTCGATGCACGAGCGCAAGACGCTGATGGCCGAGCTCTCGGACGGTTTCATCGCGCTGCCCGGCGGCATCGGCACCTTCGAGGAGCTGTTCGAGATCTGGACCTGGAGCCAGCTCGGCCAGCACCGCAAGCCCTGCGGCCTCCTCAACGTCGCCGGCTTCTACGACCGGCTCGTGGCGTTCCTCGACGGCGTCGTCGCCGAGGGCTTCCTCAAGGAGGACCACCGCCGCACCCTCCTCACCGACACCGACGCCGACCGCCTCCTCGACGCCTTCGCCGCCTACGAGCCCCCCACCGGCGGCAAGTGGCTCGAACTGGAGACCACGTAGGACGATCGTCTGGGGCGTCCAGAGAACGCCGCGCCCAGGACGTGCGTCGACGCACTGATCTCCCACTTG